>JBOGAI010000184.1:0-1749 GCA_051655665.1 Erysipelotrichaceae bacterium
CAATTGTCGGTTGTGTTGTGGTAAAGCCGATTGCGGCAATTGCAACCCCAACCATTGCACTGGAAAAGGAAGAAATGATTTTATCTACTGCAGAGAACAAGGTCCCCATAAGTCCTGGTACATATTTCCCTGAGCGATAGGTCTCATAGTCTGCGCAATCCGCGGTCATTGGAATGACGACGGCACCCGCTACACCCGATGCACCTTTGCCAAGTACAGTGAAAGTCAAATACAAGATGGTGAAAGTATTGAATCCACCTAATGATTTTGGATCAAAAACAAAGAACAATCCCATGGAAAGCAAGATAAAGATGATGGCAACAATCGAACCATACAACAAAGCCTTGCGTTGACCCAACTTACGAGCGATGTACCCCACCCCATAAAATAGAATCAACAAGATTGGAAGCATCGTGTAAAGGCCAATTTGCCCAGAATAAGCATAGTTTCCACAAATAATACCATAGAGCATAACCATAACAACCGCATTGTTCGCGATGCTGAATGCCAACTTGTCGCTTGAAGCTGCGACCACTAGCATTTGCAATGCTCGGTTTTCTTTCAATACGCGCCAGTAATCCTTAAAGGTAACCAATTGTGGTTTCCCGGTTCCATAAAATTCAGAGCGATCTTTTGACCACAATCCGATTACGGCAAGCACTGTCATAAACGCAGAAGTCGATACTACAATTGTTAACAGGGTGTTGAAGAATTCAATGGTGAATCCACCATACATCGGAACTAGTACTCCTGTAACCAAAATCATGAATCCGGTGAAGACAACGGTGTTGTAAATTCCATCAAAAATTGAAAATGTAGGACGTTGTTTTGGATCATTGGTCATGCAGCTTTGCGCAGACTTTGTCACAACACATTGTGAAGTATAGCCTAAAATATAAATTGCGTACATGATAATGAAAAACGGTAGTTTCAAAGCATCAGGTAAAGTATGTGTTACCGTGAACATGATGGTGACGGTAATCGCCATAATAATATTCCCGATGACAATGAATGGACGGTTCTTCCCAAATTTACCATTTGTTTTGTCCACGATGTATCCAACAAATGGATCCGTGACACCATCCCAAATGCGCATTGACATAATTAGCGACCCCGCGAATACGGTTCCTACTCCAATAAATCCAACCAAATAGTAGGATACATACCCCAACAAGATCATGTAGAGATTTGTTGCGGTATTGTTGAACGCAAAGAGTGCCATTTGCCATGTCTTCGCACGGTGGTAAACGGTCGGTTCAACCACTTTGTTTTTACCCATAGAATTCTCCTCCTTAGCATACTAGAATGGATGCGTATGCTCTGTATTTCTATACCCACATAATACACATATTCAAGGCAACTAGATATTGTCTAAGTTGTTTCTCATATTGCAAATCTTGCTTTTGCGAAACCGCTTTCTATCCATAAATCTGCGCATTGTCCACAATTATATATAAAATCCCTGAAAGCATAGCGGAATATTTACAATTTAATTTCATTACCATATTTCCACATATTAATGAGGTGTAGTAGTCCTTTACATGATCAAACGTACCGCTCCTCTCATTTGCTTCTTCTTGCGAAAAAAAACCAACATTCCCGTAGGAAACGTTGGTTTTGATTGTTCAAAAAATGGTGCACAAGACGGGACTTGAACCCGTACGGACGTACATCCGCTACCCCCTCAAGATAGTGTGTCTGCCATTCCACCACTTGTGCGTACCATGATTATACCAAAATGAAGACCTT
>JBOGAI010000185.1:0-7249 GCA_051655665.1 Erysipelotrichaceae bacterium
GATGAGCAAAACGGGGTATTCGTCCGCGACAATTCCATCGATCTCAGCTATGAATTTTTCAAAAATGGCTTCGATGAGCTGTCGCAGTATGCCAACATCTACACCTCCGATAAAGTCAAGAACATCAAAATCAAGGACAATATCGGCATGTCCATGGGAGTCAAAATCGAGAACGATTTGCTTGCCATCGACATCAATACCGAAGACTTCCCCATCGAAGAACTCTCCGGCATCTTGCAATCGTACCGTGAGCACAAAAAATACTACCGCATGAAAAACGGAAGTTTTGTAAATTTAGATGTGAGTGGCTTGAATGAGCTCTCCATGTTCCTTGATAACCTCAACGTCAAACCAAAAGATTTGGAAAGCGGACAAATCAAGACCAGCAAATATCGTTCATTGACTTTGGATCAAACCTTACAAAATGCAAGCAACATCAAAGTAGAACGCGATCACAACTTTAAAAAGATTGTCAGCGATGTGCGCAACGTCAAAGACTCCTTGTTCCAAGTGCCAAGCACCTTGAAAAGCACCTTGCGTAACTACCAGAAAGAAGGCTATCGTTGGCTGAAAACGATGTCGTACTATGGGTTTGGAGGCATTTTGGCGGATGATATGGGAATCGGGAAAACCTTACAGGTCATCACATTGCTTGAAGACCACCGTTTGGCACAGTCCGGTAGTCCTTCCATCGTCATTTGTCCGAGCAGTTTGATTTTGAACTGGTACAACGAAGTGCAGAAGTTTGCACCGCAAATCAAAGTCGGGGTGGTGCATGGCCAAAGCGAGCAGCGTGCAGCCATCATTGGCAATGCTTCTGAATATGATGTACTCATTACCTCATATGATTATTTGAAGCGTGACATCGCTTGTTATGAGCCAGTCCACTTCCATTACCAAATCATCGACGAAGCGCAATACATCAAAAATCAATCCACCAAAAATGCGATGACGGTAAAAGAAATCAATGCGACCAATCGCTTTGCGCTAACAGGGACGCCAATTGAAAACTCCCTTGCCGAGATATGGTCTATCTTTGACTTCTTGATGCCAGGCTATTTGTACACGTATCCATACTTCAAGAAACACTTCGAGATTGGCATCGTGAAATACGAGGACGAACAAAGCTTGGAGTCCTTACGCAAAATGGTGGAACCGTTTATCTTGCGTCGTGTGAAAAAAGACGTATTGAAAGAGTTGCCAGATAAAATCGAAACCACGTTATTCCTGGAAATGGATGAAACCAGCGATACCTTGTACAAAGCCAATATCTTGTCAATGAAGGAAGAATTGATCAAGCAACAAGCCAGTGGCAATGAAAATAAAATTTTGGTGTTGTCTATGTTGACCAAATTGCGACAGCTGTGCTGTGATCCACGTTTGGTTTATGATAACATTCAAGACCCAAGCATTAAGATTCAGGCGGTCATGGACATTGTAGAAGCGGCCAAAGAATCCAACAAGAAAGTCTTGATTTTCTCACAATTCACCAGCGTATTTAAATTGTTGCGTCAAGAATTTGCGAAAGAGAAGATTTCCTATTTTACACTGACGGGCAAAACCAACAAAGAAGAGCGTCAGCGCATGGTCAATGAGTTTAATACCGACGAAACCAACGTGTTCTTGATTTCCTTGAAAGCAGGAGGAACTGGATTAAACTTAACCGGGGCAGAAGTCGTAATCCACTTCGATCCATGGTGGAATTTGTCCGCCCAAAACCAAGCGACCGACCGCGCATATCGTTTGGGCCAAGTCAACAACGTACAAGTGTATAAATTGATTTGCAAAGATACCATTGAAGAAAAAATCTTGAGCCTACAAAATCTAAAAAAAGACTTAGCCGATTCCATCATCTTCGAGAACGAAAATGCCATCGCGAAGATGTCAATTGATGATATAATGGAACTATTCTAGGAGGAACCATATGGAGCAAAAAGAAATCTTGGATGCTGCAGCGATGAAGCGTTCGCTAACCCGTATTACATATGAAATCATTGAACGAAACAAAGGAACTGAAAATTTGCTTCTTGTCGGAATCAAAACCCGAGGAGCAGAGCTTGCGAAACACATTCAGGCAAACATTGAGCGACTTGAAGGCAAAGAGGTGGAATGCATCTCTTTGGACATCTCGCATTGGCGTGATGATTTACAACAAGAGTATCCATTGCCGGATGTGCAATTCTCAGCCGAGGGAAAAAAAGTAATTTTAGTCGATGATGTTTTGTTTAAAGGGCGTACTGTGCGTGCTGCGATGGATGCCATCATGCATTATGGTAGACCCAAAGAAATTCAACTTGCTGTGTTGGTAGATCGTGGACATCGTGAGTTGCCGATTCGTGCTGATTATATTGGGAAAAACATTCCGAGCGCATTGGAAGAAACCATCAAAGTCAAAGTAGTCAATATCGATGGCGTTGATGGGGTTTATTTATGGAGGGGGTAAAATGAACCATAGCGAAACATACTTAAAAGAGATAGCATATAAATTGTTGTCCATCGACTCTCCGACCGGTTTCACTAACCAAGCGACGGCCTTCTTGCAAGAAGAAGCGCAAGCAATGGGGTATGAGGTGGAACGCAATCAAAAGGGGAATTTGTTGATTCATGTGAAGGGCAGCGACGCTAGTTACTGTCGCGGGGTAGCGGCTCATGTGGACACCTTAGGTTTGATGGTACGCTCGATTGATGGCAGTGGACAACTTGCATTGACCGCACTGGGGGGACCCATTATTCCGACGCTAGATAGTGAATACGTAAAAGTATATACCCGTGGTGGAAAGGTGTATCAAGGAACCATTGTGTCCAAATCACCCGCTACCCACGTTTATCCTGACGCCAACACTTTACCACGCACCATTGACAACATGGTCGTGCGTTTGGACGAAGTGGTGAAATCGAAAGAGGATGTATTACAATTAGGCATCAATCATGGGGACTTTATTGCGATTGATCCAAAGGTAGTCATAACAGAAAGTGGGTTTGTGAAGAGCCGCTTTTTGGATGATAAGATTTCGGTGGCTTGCATGTTTACGGTACTAAAAGCCATTAAGGAACAAAATGTGCAACTTCCATACGACACCACGTTTATCGTTTCGACGTATGAAGAAGTGGGACATGGTGCATCGGCTATTCCAAGTGCAATCAAAGAATTGCTTGCTGTGGATATGGGATGCATCGGTTTGGATTTGGCATGTACAGAATATGACGTATCCATTTGTGCGAAAGACAGTTCAGGTCCTTACGACTACGAGTTGATCAGCAAGTTGGATGGACTAGCGAAAACCCAACGTGTCAAAGCCGTTATTGATGTGTATCCAATGTATGGCAGCGATGCAAGCGCCGCACTTCGTGGTGGAAACGACATCAAAGCTGCACTTATTGGGCCGGGCGTCTTTGCTAGTCACGGACTCGAACGCACCCATATGGATGCGTTGAACGGCACGGTTTCATTGGTATTGGGCTATATTACAAGTACGAAATAACAGAAAAGGGGACAACTATGAAAACTTGGGACTTAACAGCATTGTATAAAGGGTATGATGACCCGCAGTTTGGATTAGATTTTGAAACGCTTGAATCTTTGATTGCCAACTTGGAGACGGCGAGCATGGATGTTGCGTCTAAAACGGTTGAGGAGTGGGTTACATTAAATGAAACATTGGCCGTATTGGCTCGTAAATTGAATTGCTACATTTACTTGCGTTTGAGTACAAACACGACCGATGAAGCAACAAACAAACATTTGGCTCGTTTGCAAGCCATGATGTCCAGAACGTCAAAACCAAGTGCCGTTGTGAACAAACATTTGGCAAACGTTGTCAAAATAGACGCTCTTGACACTGATCATCCGACATTGACACATTACCGCTATCATTTTAATGAGATCATAAAAATGTCCAAGCACTTATTGAGTGACGATGTGGAAGAAGTGGTTGCGAAATTGAATTTATCCGGGGGAAGTGGCTATGAAAGCATGCATGACTACCTCACCTCAACTCTTGAAGTGGACTTTAATGGTGAAAAAACCACGCTCAGCGGCATCCGTAATATGGCCTACAATGCAGACCCACAAGTGCGAAAAGAAGCATATTTGGCGGAGGTGGCAGCCTATGAGAAAATCAAGGCACCTGTATCTTTCTCTTTGAACAACATCAAATTGGAAGTAACCACCATGGCAAAACTTAGAGGGTATGACAGCGTACTAGATATGACACTTGAAAACGCCCGTCTTTCACGTGCTACACTTGATGCAATGATGCAAGCCATCGAATCACACTTACCCAAATTCCATGAGTATTTGCGTACCAAAGCGAAACTATTGAACCACGAAAACGGATTACCTTGGTATGACTTGTTTGCAATGGTGGGTTCCTACCAAAAAACATTCACGATTGAAGAGGCACGCGATTTCTTGTTGGAAAACTTTAAACCATTCGCGCAAGACCTGCACGATATGACGAAAAGAGCATTTGATGACTCTTGGATTGATTTTGATCCAAAACCGGGAAAAGTAGGCGGTGCATATTGCATGAACTTGGGATTCATCAAGCAAAGTCGCATTTTGACAAACTTTGACGGTTCCTTCAGTGATGTCGTTACTTTGGCACATGAACTTGGACACGCGTATCATGGATACCACATCGAAGAGCATGCTCCGTTGAACTTGGATTATTCCATGCCAATTGCAGAAACTGCATCGACCTTCAACGAAAACATTATTATGAATGCAGTGATTGGTAGTGCGAATGCGTCCGACCAACTTTCATTAATCGAGTCTCAATTGCAGGATTTGACGCAAATTATTTGTGATATTTATTCTCGTTATCAATTCGAAAGCCAAGTATTTGCGAAACGTGAAACTGGCTTTATGTTTGACAAAGAATTGTGCGAAATGATGCTAGAAGCTCAGAAAAAAGCATACGGAGATGGATTAGACCCGAATTTCATGCATCCATACATGTGGGTATGCAAAGGTCATTATTATTCTTCTAGCCTAAGTTTCTACAACTTCCCATATGCCTTTGGGGGATTGTTTGCTCGTGGATTATATGCGCAATATCGCAAAGAAGGAGCAAGCTTCGTAGACAAATATCGTGCATTGTTACATGCGACAACCATTCAAGATGTGGAGGATGTTGCAAGCATTTGCGGACTTGACTTGCGTGATGCATCCTTTTGGAATCTTGCACTGGATTCTATCTGTGAACAAATCGATCAGTTCATCGCCTTGTCTACTACCATTTCTTAATATCATAATAGAAAGAACTCAGCGTAAACTGAGTTCTTTTTTTGCCTAATTATCTATAATTGGAGACGATGTTTACAGGTCCCAATATTAGGGCCAACCAAGAAATGCGACTTAAAAAAAGAATTCCCTGAGAATTCTTTATAGGCATGCTTATTTCGGTTCCCACTTGCAGCGGATTGGAGAAACAATGCGTTCTTCTTTTTTTAGTTTAGTAAATACTTTGTCCACAATTTTGCGATCTAAGCCCGTAGCCTCTGCCACTTCACCAGCAGTTACAGGCTTTCCAGCCTCTTGCATCGTTTTCAACACTAGTTCAATATGTTCCATTTCATTTCACCCTCCTATTTGAAATTATTCTACCAAACAGACTCGTTAGAACAAAGCCAAATGACCACTCGTTCTTTTTTATCACATGAATTCATGTGTATTAAAACGCATAATCGAATATATACGATACAATTTATCCGCATTTATAAGTTAATACATGAAAAATTTCTTTTTTCATGTATTATTAAGGTATGGAAAAACTACAAGATCAAGTCGTGCTCATCATTTATAATCCTTATTCCGCAAGTGGTAAAAACAAAAAGATTGAACAAAAACTTTCTCAAGTCTATCGTTCGTTCGGTGTTTCGAGCTTTGTGCTGTCTATAAAGGAATTGGATGAAATCGTGAAATACATAAAGACATGCAATATTCATCACATAACGATCGTCGGTGGGGACGGAACCATAAACATCGTAATCAACCATTTACTACAATTGGATGTTCATGTCCCACTGAATTTATATCCAGGCGGCACGAGCAATGATTTTGCAATGTTACTGGGAATTTCGAAACATGTTCGAAAAAATGTCTACAATGCATTACATTCTCAACCTGCTCCTGTTGATTTGGGTATAGTCAACAATCGCTATTTTGTAAACATAGCAGCAGCTGGGACATTCACAACGGTCTCACAACGTGTCAATCAGGAAATGAAACGATATTTGGGAAAAATCGCATACTTTATTAAAGGTATTGACGAATGGAGTCATCCAATTGCCTATCATGGGATAATTGAAAGTGAAGAGTTCCACTACGAAGGAACCATCTATATTCTTTTGGTGATGAATGGAAAAACAACCGGGAACTATCGACTCCCTTTGCATTCAAGTTATGATGATGGTCTATTAGACGTTGTAGTGGTAGAATCGGTGAAGCTTCGAAAGGTGATTTCCAACTTTCTTCGCTTCTACATGGGCAACTACAATTGTAAAGATATTCACTATTTCCAAACCAAATCGTTCACAGTGCATAGCAACCGCCAGTTGCCAACCGATGTAGATGGTGAACCTGGTGAGACATTCCCCCTACACTTCAGATGTGCACCACGCAAAATTCAAATTCTTGGTGTAAGAAAATAAGAGGCATCCCTGTTTGGGATACCTCTTGTTTTATGATAATGGATGATTTGTCCAGTAAAATTCATATATTGTTCGATAATCTAATAGTGAGGTAATACCAGTTCTTTTTCTACGAAAAAAACCCATATTTTGAAGTAACGTATCAAGCTTATGAAAATCGTGTTCTTGCATCATATACAAACTAGATACATAAGTTGAATTACGCTTTACGAATTTTCGTTCATTACCCAAGTCCAACAATTTCATATGGACTCGAGTGATTCGAATTGCGTTCTTGAGACTAGGTGCAAAATTGGGTGGTTCATCTAATGCGACAAGGCGTAATCGATGATAGTTGCCATATGCCAGTATCATAGCCACCAAATCGTTGTGTAGAATTGGTAAAAAATGCCTGAAAATAATTTTTTGAGAAAAGGATTCGGTGAGCCATTTCAATCTTTCATTCGCATTCTGGATGATTTTGTTTGTAAATACATGGTTAGAACCCAGTCCTGCCCGGACCATTTGCTCAATCAAATCGGCGTGCTCCGCAACAATGTCTTGATCAAAAATATCTTCAATGTCATCATTTAAATACTTAATCGCACGTTCTACT
>JBOGAI010000186.1:0-1879 GCA_051655665.1 Erysipelotrichaceae bacterium
ACACAAAACCCAATATGGCTTGTTGATTGATTTGCCAGAGTTTTTGCTGCCCCTTGATGTGGATCAACCCTTCGAATTTGTAGATTTGGAAAATGAACCTCGCAACTTCGCAAGCATCGCGCAAGTCCTTACACAGGTCAAACACGTGAAATCGTGGCTCAATGAAGAGGACCCAACCCATCCACTGGTCAGCATGGCCCAAAGCATGGCAAGCAAACTAGAAGGAATATTCGAAAGCGCCCTGGCTGCGCAAAACATCATCATCATTGAAAATTAAAAAAGCGCCATTGCGCTTTTTTATTTGGTAATGACTGTGGCGATGTTGGAAATGGTGATGGTTCCTAGTTCATCTTCACTGATCTGTAGGTCAAATACTTTTTTGTTATGGACATACTCTAGCGGCACACTCACTTCAATCCCCAAATCGGTAACAAACTTCACCATTCCTTCCGCTTTGGAAAAATTCTGACTCAACGCATCTAGTTCACTCATAGACGCTTGCTCGCAGGCCAGCAACAGTTTTTGTTTGGCTGCAAAATGATCTTCAAAAACCGTTTCAGCCAGAGCATTCATTTCCACTTTGCCTTCTTCTTTGACTTGCTCATAAACAAAGCTTTTTAACTTGGGTCGAATTTCCAAGGGATTGAGTTCATACGTTTCAATGACTTCGTTGCTCATTTGTTCCAATAGTTTCATCCCTTGCTTAAAAGAGTGTTCACTGACCGCTTCCAAAAACAAAGTCGACAAAATATTGTAAGTCTCTTTTTCTTGGCGCACCGGTGCTTCAATGGTTGTCAATTCATCATTTAATACGTCATAGCAAAAGATGAAGTCACGCTGTGAAAGGGAAGGGGAAAAGAGTTGTTGGTATTCTTCTAACATGTTGCGCGTGGTTCCTTCTTCCTCGACCATCGAAAGGCGCATGGCCTTTTTCAACCCAGAATCCATCCCAAGCAAATAGCGAATGTCGTCCATCACTACTTCCGCAAAGACAAACGCGCTTGGTTGAAACAAACCGTTTGTGTATTTCACATCCAGCAAACGCTTTGCCAATTGAGTGGACAATTCCATAAACTCGATGTTTTGTCCATGATAAGCAAGCAAAAACTCCTTGACCACCGACTGAGAGGCGAAACGCGATTTTTTGCGGTTGTTCGAGGCGAAGCTGGCAATCAGCTTACGCTCGATTTGCATGAAGGACTTTTCAGCGCTGACCTCTAGCAAGTGATCGCTTAAAATGCTTTTGTTTTGGTCGCACAAAATTTGGTGCAATACGATTTTTTTTATTTCCATTGGTTACTCCTTGGTTTTAAAAGGACAATAGTTGCCTATTGTCCAATGTATCGAAATCGAGGGATCCACTCCCCATTGTGTACTACTTGTTCTTCAAACATGGCTTTGGGACGAACCCACAAATCGTCTGGTTTGGAAGCAGGATGATACAGCACCAGCACTTCTTCCGTTTCGCTGTGTCGCACAAGGGCAACCACTACATATTCGTTGCCTTTAAAATGTTTGTATCTACCGAAGTCCATCTAAGTCTCCTAACACCAAGCGCATAGGGTACTTGACTTGCATATTCACACTCGTAAACTCCCATCGAACGTCATAGTTGTAAAGACCATCTGGCAACTCTTTGAGTTGCATGCGATAAATGGTGCGTGCTTTGGGATACGCTCCTTGTTCAATGACTTCCGTTTTTTCATAGGTAACGCCAAGGATTTCCCCACGGGAATCGGAGAAATAAATATCCGGAAGCTGTACGGGTGTTTTTTCCCAATAGCGGTAATCGACGTAGACCAAAACTCCATTGTCAACGACTTCGTAATTGGATTGCACATCAAAGACATACTCAATCATGACACTCGTTTTTTTACTG
>JBOGAI010000187.1:0-2026 GCA_051655665.1 Erysipelotrichaceae bacterium
GGCACAGCTGACCCGCACGCACCAGCAGTCCTACTTGCGGGATAGTTATTATTTCGAATTATAAGGTGCAAAGACAAAGGAATTGTGGTAGTATTGTTTACACGGAAACAATATGAAGGAGAAAAAAGATGTCAACCAAAGAACTCGATCGTTTGCTGCTGCAAATTACCCATTTACAAAACCAGTACAACCGACGTTTCTATGCCACCCACTATGAGGGGCTTGGCATGAACGAAGTGCATGTGCTTGTCGTCTTGCATCAAGAACAAGATGCCAACGTCAAACGGTTGGCCCAACGCTTGCAACTTAGCAAAGGCGCCATAACCAAAATCACCCAACGTCTGTGCAAGGAAGGGCATTTGACGATGTATCAAAAAGAAGAAAATCGCAAAGAAAAGTACTTTCGCCTCGAAGAGCGGGGGCATGTCATGGTGGAGAAGCATCGTCTGTATCATCGCTTGCAAAGCGAGCATGATGAACTGTTGCTCTCACACTTTGATGTTCAAGAACAAGAGGTCATTTTCCGTTTCTTGACCCAGCTGCGTGCGGATTTGCAAGCACGTGAGGAGGAATTATGCTAAAACGCTTTGTAAGCTATTATCGCCCCCACAAGGGTTTGTTTTTGCTGGATATCAGCTGTGCGGCCATCATTGCCATCATTGATTTGTTGGTGCCGATCTTGACGTCCACCCTCATCGACACCATCATTCCGCAAAAAAACATGCAGACGCTAGTGCTTTTTACCGGTGCGTTTGCGCTCATTTACATCTTGCGGGCACTGTTTCAATACATCGTGGATTATTGGGGCCATGTGCTTGGGGTCAAATTGGAATACGACATGCGCAATCAACTCTTTGCCCACATCCAGCACTTGCCCATCTCCTTTTTCGACAATTACAAGGTCGGGAAACTGATGTCACGTTTGGTCAATGACCTCAACGAGATTGCGGAAGTGGCCCATCATGGGCCCGAAGACTTGTTTATTTCGATTTTTTTGCTGAGCGGTTCCTTTATTGCCATGTATTTTGCCAATGTGCGCTTGATGCTCATCTTGGCCCTGGTCGTTCCATTTTTGTTTTACTTTGGAATCACCAAAAACTTGAAGTTTCGCAAAACCTTCAAAGCGCTCAAAAGCCAAGTGGCAGCCATCAATGCACGCAGTGAAGACAACTTCAGCGGCATTCGCATCGTCAAAGCCTTTGCGCAAGAACCGCTTGAAATCGAGCGGTTCCAAGCGGGAAACAACGAGTTCAACCAAGCCAAAAAAGACAGCTACAAGGTCATGGCCGAATTTACAGTGTCCATCAAGACCTTTGTCAACTTCATTTCCTTGTTGGTGTATTTCTTTGGTGCCATGTTTATCATCGAAGGGACCATGAGTCTTGGCGAATTGACGGCGTTTATGCTCTATGTCAATCTCTTCCAACAACCCATCAACCGCATTTCGGCCTTTATCATGCAATACAACCAAGCCATGGCCGGATTTGAACGCTATTGCGAGATTTTGGATACCCCTACTCAAGCCAGTGGGACGGCTTCTTTGGCTCACCCTTTTTATGGCAATGTGGCCTTTGAACACGTATCGTTTCGCTACGAGCCTACTACGCCCTATGTGCTGCATGACATTGACTTCGCTTTGGATGCTGGCAAAACGGTGGCCATCGTGGGCCGCAGCGGGGGCGGGAAAACGACGCTATGCTCGCTGATCCCGCGCTTCTATGAACTCAGCGAAGGCACCATTACCTTGGATGGACAAGACATTGCACGCTTGTCTTTGGAAGAATTGCGCCAAGCCATTGGGATAGTCCAACAGGATGTGTTCATCTTTGCGGGTACCATCAAAGACAACATCCTTTATGGAAAAAGCGACGCCACGGAAGCGGAGTTGTTGCACGCAGCGGCGCAAGCCAACGCATTGGAGTTTATTACCCAATTGCCAGATGGTTTCGACACCAACATCGGGGAGCGTGGAGTCAAACTCAGTGGGGGACAAAAGCAGCGCATCAGCATTGCCCGGATGTTTTTG
>JBOGAI010000188.1:0-7889 GCA_051655665.1 Erysipelotrichaceae bacterium
AGGCATGAACGGAACGGATGTGATGATTTCAGCGATACGCATGAGCAAGTTGTCTACCCATCCGCCGACAAATCCAGCAACCATCCCGACAATCAATCCAATCAACGTGGAAATCACAACCGCGATTACCCCAACCACAAGTGTGATTTTACCTCCGTGCATCAAACGAGTAAACATGTCACGACCCAATTCATCGGTTCCCAAATAGTAACCGTTATTTCCCCAAGCCGTAATTTTATTTGTATCCGTAATCGCATAGTTTTGGAAGTAGTCTGTATACACAGCCGTTACTTTCCCATTGATTTTTTTCGGAACGGATGTTTCCCCAAGGTTGTTTGCTCCCCAGTTGTAAATCGTTCCGCTCTCTCCTACCGCTACAAGAGAGTTTTTACCACCGTCAATCGAAACGATTTTCTCGTTGATTTCTGGCGCTTGCAACAATTTGTTGTCACTCGATCCCCAAACGTGGATTTTCCCTTGGTCATCCAAAGCAAGTCCCGTTCTAAAAGACATCGCAACATCTACTACTTTTACACTACCATCCGTTAATTCGGTTGGAATATTGTTTACGTCAGATCCTTTTACTCCTACAACCCCTACCGTACCGTCATCAAGCAACAATACCATGTTGTAAGAAGAAGTGTCTGCATCCACAATGCGTCCTTGTACAGCAGAAGGAATAATGTCAAGTCCACTCGACTCCACAGCACCCCATACCCACAATTCTTTATCGTCTGTCAGCAATGCAGTGTATGATTCTCCTGCATATACTTTTTCTACATTCGACAACATCAATGCCCCAGCGATTTCCACAGGCACTTCTGCTTGCAAGAAGTTATTGTAACCCCACCCATACACTTTACCGTTTTCCGCTAAAGCGACAACGTGGCGATCACCAACCGCAAAATCTTTGATTTTCGCGTTTTTAACATCGGCTGGAATTGACAAAACTTTGTTTTGATCCACACCCCATGCGGTCAACTTTCCATCGGTATCCAAAGCCATAGAGAATGATACCCCGGATTGGATTTTGACGATTTCTTTGTTGTTCAAAGATTTTGGGAAACTTAAATAGCCTTTCCCGGGCTGAATATTTTTTAATACAGGTTCGTTGTATACAAAGTTAACAGGGTTCAACATTGAACCAATGAAGGAAAAAGAGAAAATAAATACGAAACCAACCAACCCGATGATCGCCATCTTGTTGCTGAAGAAGTTGCGAAGAATTACCTTAGTTGGGGTTTGAATGGCTTCTTCCTCTAGTGCCGTTAGACCTGTTTTTTGTCCGTTTGGCAAGAGGATGCGTTTGAACATATTGGTGAAAGAGGCGAAAAAGCCAGTCTTTTTATTATTTTTATCTGTCATTTTACGATCCTCCTTAATCTAGTTTAATTCGTGGGTCAACCAACGCATACGTCAAGTCGGCGATGAAGTTGGTTGCCAAATAAACAACAGCATAGAATAGGTTCATTACAATTACCACCATGAAATCACGTTGTTTCAAGGCTTTAATCAAAACGGTACCCAAACCATCCCATGCGAATACTTGCTCCGTAATCATGGATCCGGTGAACAAGCTTCCGATTTGAGCGATTACAACGGTAACAACAGGAATCAAAGCATTGCGGAAAGCATGAGAGTAAATCACGACTTTCTCCGACAACCCTTTTGAACGTGCAGTACGGATGTAGTCTTGGTTCAATACATCCAACATGGCATTACGCACGTAGCGGATGGTTGATGCCAACGAAACCACTACCAAAGTAGCAACCGGTAGTACCAAGTAACGAGCCCAGCTCATTACATCATTAGGATTGATTGGCATCCCTCCCGCTGGCACCCATTTAAGTTTCAAGGCAAAGATGTAGATAAAACACAGCCCAATAAAGAATGTTGGTACACTCATCCCAAACAAGGAGAAGACTTGCCAAAATTTATCGGTAACACTGTTTTTCTTAATTGCGGAACGAATCCCGGCTAAAATTGAGATGGACAACGAGATGATTAAAACAAAGAAGTTCAAAATGATGGTATTACGCAACGGATTTCCGATTACCATTTTTACTTCCTTATTATATGAGGTAGAATACCCCAAATCCCCTGATGCCATATTTTTTACCCAGCTCACATATTGCTCAGGTAGGCTTTTATCAAACCCCATTTTTTCATACATAGCATCGTATGTGGCTTGATATACTTCTGGTTTTGTATTTGGTGGAATCATTAAGGCAACAGGATCCCCTGGCATCGCTTTCATTAATCCAAACAGGATCAAAGAGATAACAAACACCACCGGAATCAGCGATAAGATTCGCTTCACGATATATTTCAACATAGATTCGACTCCTTTCGATATTCCAATCAACATAAAGAGAATAGTTTACACTATCCTCTTTTGTCGATATGAATTGTATTCTATAAGCTACTATTTAAACTTAATTTTACAAATCAACTCAGACCAGGATTTCATAGGCCCTGTTTCAACACCTTCAAGATCTGCAGAGTAGAAATCGAAGTAAGTGTTTGCATAAATAGGGATTACTGGCATTAATTCATTCCAACGTGTTTGGAATTCCAACCAAGCTTGTGCATATGCATCTTTATCAGTAGGTGCTAATTCACGCATTTTGTTGATAGCAGCTTCTAAAGTGTCATCACAAGTATTTGTTGGGTTGTTTGTAGTTTGTAAATATTCACATGAGTAAGAATATTTAGGATCGTATACTGGTGTAAAGCTTGTTGCCATGTTGAATGAGTTGTATTTACGTTGGTCACCCATTTTCCATCCATAGTAATAGTTGTCAAGCAATCCAGAGAAGTCTGTACGATCAATTGAGAAGTTAACCCCTACTTTAGGATAGTTTTCCAAGAAAGAAACTTCCAAAGCATCTGTTACTGGGTTGTTTTCAGTACCCAAGTGACGGATGGTCAATACTTCACCTTTTGAGTTGTAACGGTAGTAATCTTTAGCATCCAACGCTTTCGCTGCATCCCATTTTGTTTTACCGTCTTTTTCGAATACCCACTCAGTAGTATCCAATTCTTTGTTCGCATTGTCGATTGAGAATGCATAGTTTGTCAAACCGTCTACTGCTTCTTTGTTAACTTGGTACATCCATTGTGCTTTACCATAGTCACCGTTTACTGTAGAACCGTATCCACCCAATACAGATTGGATGATTGCATCTTTGTCGATTACGTAAGCCATAGCGCGACGAACTGCAGGGTTTTTTGTTGCTCCGAAGTCACCGGCGATTGGAACGTTACCGTATCCATTACGAGAATATTGTGAGAATGCTACGTTAGAAGAAGCTTTCCCTTTTTCAATTTTTTCTCCCTCAACAACACCTGCAAGAATGTGAGTTTCCCCCGCAACTAGCAAGTCCATATCGGTAGTTTGGTTGATCGCTTTTTGAACGATTGTTCCGATTGTAGGTTTGTCCCCATCTGCGTCGCCTTTGAATTTGTCATTCAATTTCAACGTAACTTGTCCGTTTTCATAACTTTGGAACGTATAAGGACCAGAAGTTACAGTTGGTGCAAAACGATATGTTGATGCAACGTTTGAAGCAGCTTGCGCCAAATCCACACCATCAATTTTTGAACCGTTGTCGTCTGAAACGATTGTAGCATCCGGTGCATATACGTGCATTGGAGCTGGTGTAATATTTACATAAGACCACTCATAGAAATAAGGAAGTGCATCCGCAGATACGGTAAATGAGAATGATTTTTCATCAATCAATTTCACACCTGCGAAAGTATCTTTTGTTCCTGAGTTGTAGTCAGAATATCCAACCCATGAGTCCCCAGTAGAGTCAGAAGATCCTGCTTCCAACCAAGCTGGTGAAGTTACCCACAACGCTTGGAATACATAGTCTTCTGCAGTAATTGCTTCCCCATCAGACCATACCAATCCATCGTTCAAAGTAAATGTGAATGTTTTGTTCCCGTCAGCATCGGTTTCATCCTTCATTTCTTTTACAACAGTTGGATTTACTTTAAATGCTCCTTCAGAGTCTGTAGCAATTGTTTCATATCCATGAAGCAAATCGCGTACCCATTTGTCATAAGATGAGTTAGTGAAACCAGCAACGAAGTCACCATTCATCTCAGGTGTCCCAACGACCAATGTCTTGTCCGCACCACTGTTTGAGTTTCCACAAGCAGTCAGTGAGGCAGTCATCAATCCGACAACCAATAATGCCATTAATTTTTTCATATTTCCCTCCTATCAACCTTTATTGATATTGACAACATTATATACGCTATTTTTACATAATGCAAGAGAATTTATAATATTTTTCATGAAAATATTTTCATAAAATTTTCACGATGAAAAGCTGTTACATTTTAAGTCTTCGTAAACATGAAAACATTTACATATCATTACAAAGAAAAGGATGATTTTTCAATCATCCCTCGCTTTTGTATATTGCGAAATCTTTAGGATTCTACGCTTTTTGCAATAGCACTGCCAATGGATTTTTCTTGCAACAAGGGAGTATCCTTGTGCGTTGCAACGCGCAGAATTGAAATATCTGCGCTGTTCAACACAAGTTGCTCTCCATCCGCGCGTTTCACCAGCAAGCCCCCCTGTTCCGTGTAGTCAAGTGCCACTGCACTAAAATGCTTATGCCCGTGTTTGACGACAATTTCATGTCCCAACAAATAGGAGTGGGTGCGCAACTCTGCCACATACTGCGTAGGATTTGCGTTTTGAAACAAGTTGATCCATTCCTCCACAATGGTTGCAATGAGTTGGTTGCGATCCACCGGTTCAAAGACTAGACTGCCCGCAACGTCTTGAAGACTTGGTGGAAAAAAGCGAGTAGATACATTTAGTCCGATTCCCACTATAATGCGCTCAATTTGCGCTGCATCACTTTTCCATACGACTTCACACAGGATACCGCCTACTTTATGATCGTGATAGTAGAGGTCATTAATCCACTTGATTTGCAGAGAAATCCCGAGCACCTTGTACACCGCCCTCACAACAGCTAACGCGCTGTAGGAGGACAAAAAGGCCATGGAATCCGCACTGGTGGATTGAGTGGTAACAAGACTTAGGTAAATGCCGGTTTCAGGTGGCGAATAGAAATTGCGCTCCATCCGCCCACGCCCTTTGGTTTGCTCATTGGCTACAACCAAACCATAGTGGTTTTTGCCAAGTAATATCGTTTTGGCCAAATCATTGGTAGAGGTTACGACCTCATGCACCTCGATGGTCATGGGACAATCCAAGTTTTGATGTGCTTTAATGGCGTCTGGTGAAAGCGTGCATGCAAAAGGTACATAGCGATATCCTCGCTGCGCATCCCCCACAATGGGATAGGACGCGCTGACCAACTCATCAAGCATGTTTCTCAACTCCTCTTCACTGCAATAAAGTTGAGTTTTCAATTGTTCAACCGAGATGACTTGCGATTCATTTTGTTGCAAAATAGCCAATAATGCGCTTTTCCTCATACATACCCCTACATCCTTTGATGTTCAAATTTTTATCAGTATACCAAAGAGGCCTTCAACTTGCAATACGCACCCCTTATGATTCCTCTTCCGCTCTTTTTCAAATCGCAATAAAAAATAGAAGAGACATGCTCTTCTACATTTTCATACGTTTGTGATGGTTGCTCCATTTCACTTTCAAGCGTGAAAGAAGGCTTAATGCCAATTGATTGGCCAACAAAATCAAAAAGAGGGGAAAGGATTTGAACCCCACTACCACTGTCCCCACGATGATACCAAGCACATAAATGCCGACACGACGCAACAATGGATTTTGCATAATGGTTTGTGCATGTTCGCCCATTTGTTTTTGTAAATAGTTCTCATCGATCAAATACACATACGTCGCATCCAAAAAGGCCAATACAATCAAATAAAAGAAATTGCCCGATTCAAAAAAGTGCAACACAAACGGCAATGAGATCAAATACAAAATCGTATAAAATTCCAAATGCACCAGCTGTTTTTTCAACATTACAACAGTCCTCGTTTCAAATAGGTTGGCAACGTGTAGTGGTCTTCCAACTTGTGAGTATGCACCATTTGTGCCACAAAAAACGGATCACGCAGCAATTTGCGCCCAAGCAAGACCAAATCCGCTTGTTCTTGTTCCAAGATGTGTTCAATTTGTTCTACTTCTTGAATCAACCCCACGCAAAGCACAGGAATGTGCAATGCTGCCTTTGCTGCCGTTGCATAAGGCACTTGGTACAATGGATATGCATGGATGGCTTCTTTTTGCAAACCGCCACTGCTTGCATCGATGGCTTTCACCCCAAGAGATTGCGCTAGTTTGGCGATTTCCACCATTTGTTCTAGATGCAATCCTGCCGCTTCGTATTCCTCCATCGACAAACGCAACCATACGTTGTCCCCAAACCCGCTGATTACCGCCTGGATCACTTCTTTGAGAAAGAGGGTGCGATCTTGACCGTATTCATCCGCCCGCTGATTGGTCAACGGTGAAAGAAATTGGTTGATCAAATAGCCATGCGCACCATGGATTTCCACAAAGTCATACCCCGCCTTATGGGCATTATACGCCGCACGCTCAAAATCGAGTACGATTTTCTTGATTTGTTCTTGGCTAAGTCCTACAACGTCTTCTGCGTCCATCGGCCCCACCTTTTGGTTTCCATAGCGGTTTTTCATGCCGCTGTGATTGAGCTGAATGCCCATCTTGCAGCCCGTTTTATGCACCAAGGACACAATCTCTTTGAGTTTGCTTACTTGGCGTTCGTTGTAAATGCCCAAGCATTGCTCTGAGATGTAGCCATGCTCATTGACTGCCGTCGCTTCTTGGATGATAAAACCCAATTGTCCCATTGCGTGGGTCACGTAGTGGGCAAGATGGAATTCGTTGGCGACACCATCACCTGTATGTACCAAGTAGGTGCACATCGGGGCCATCCCGATTTTATTGCGAAACGTTACATTTTGTATCGTAAAAGGTTCCAATGCATGCATATTAGTCACCTGCCTCTATCATCATATTACTATATTCTTCCAATAAGTTTAAGCACTTCTCAAACTTTTCTTCCAAGGATGCGATTTTTGCTTCCAGCACTTGCATCTTTTGATAATCGTTGTAATAGTCCTCTTCAAAGCGATGCGCACTCTCTTGCGCCAACTCGGTTTCCAGCTGCTCCATTTGGGCTTCTAGTTTCTTGATTTCACGTGTGATGGCTTTGCGTTCACTGCGACGGTCTAGCGTGGTTTCCTTGACCTTCTTTTGTTCTTCCTGAACTTTTTGCGCTTGCGTGTATTCCTCATAGGTCATGGGATAATACACGAAATGGTCGTGTTCATAGACCAACAGCGCTGTGGCCAGTTTTGAGATAAAATAGCGATCATGGCTTACAAAAAGCATTGTACCATCGTATTCCTGCAACGCTTCTTCCAACGCTTCTTTGGAAAGCAAATCCAAGTGATTCGTCGGTTCATCCAAAAGCAAGAAGTTGTCTTGTCTTAGCATCAGCTTCGCAAGCAACAAGCGTACCTTTTCGCCCCCTGACAAATCTTGGATGAGTTTGAACACATCATCTTGTTCAAACAGGAAGGCCCCTAGTGCACTTCGCACTTGGGTTTGGGTCAAACCAGGAAAATCATCCCACAGCTCCTGCAAGACACTTTTTGACGCGACAAAGCCACTGACATCTTGATCAAAGTAACCTGGCATGATTTGATGGCCAAGCATAAATTCCCCCTCCAAGCGGTTAATTTTCCCCGCTACGGTTTTCAATAGCGTGGATTTCCCACAACCATTGGGACCCAAAATTGCCACCTTGCTTCCTGAATACAAATCCAAAGACAAACGGGCCAATTCATGATCATAGCCAATCGACAACTCATCAAGCACCAACACCTGTTTCCCGCCT
>JBOGAI010000189.1:0-2275 GCA_051655665.1 Erysipelotrichaceae bacterium
GACATAACCTACCTCCTTAATAGATGAGCAGACTCGAAATGGCATCTTGACTTGCACCATAACGAACACCCTCAATGACATTGATTACATTATTGACTTCAATCTCTTTTAAAATGACAAAGCACGCGAAGATTACACCGGGTTCATTTGAAAACTCCATCAAATGTTTCGCGAGTTTGTATCGGATTTGTTGCATCGAATATTCAATGTAAATATTCTTCGACTCATCCTGGTACAGCACATAGTTGGATTGGGCAAGCCGTTGCAAGAGTTCCTCTGCACTGCTTGCATTAACCCATTCAATCCATTTTGCCTTCGAAATCCGTTTCCCTACCAGGATCAGTTTATCCATAATGGTTTCAGGGGAAACCTCGAAAAACTTCTTATAGCGGCAAATGGTCGCAATATTTTGCACCTCAATCGCAGTTTCAAAAAGGAACAAAAGTTCTTTTTTGGCAATACCCGTATAATACTTGTTGATATCACGCAGCACTTTTTCAAAATAGTAAATTTGGAAATCGTGTTCGATATTGGCATAGCGAATGGTTTCGTTTTCCTTTGGCTTATGCTTCAACAAGATATCGTAATACGGTGTTTTTTGTACTACTTCTAATAACCCTTCATAGGACGTAACACGTCCTAGTTTATTGAGATCGATTCCCAGGTAGGGACTGATAAATAAGGGCAAGTCACTAATGAAATCACGATAGTCCTCCGAATTCAAGATTCGCAGGCAATCCTCAAGTAATTGAATTTCCAACGAGGTAACATAAAACGCATAGAATGCTGCTTTTTGTTGATCAGCATATCGCAATAAACGCAAACTTGTGATGTAACCGTCCTTGCGGATCAACGTTTCGAGTTGTCTGCGGTGGATGGTCTTTTCGTTTACATCTTGAAGTACGCCTTGATATGTTGTATGGTGCTTCAAATAAAAACTCAAATCTGCAATGCTGTTTAAGCCCAAAAGCTCGTGATAGGTTTGCTTCTTTATTCGATTTCCATACAAAGCTTTGGCTTTTGCGCTGAGTGCATTACTTGAATAGGAAAGTGCCATGTTAACTTGTCACCTGTTCCATCAACATTTCTAACCATTCTTGTTTGTTTTGTTCGAATCGTTGTTCCAATTGTTTTCTTTGGGATTGTCGCTTGTCTGCTTCTTCTTTTTCATATTGATCAACATAATCATCATCTGCTTTTGTCAGTTGCATTAACTCTTCTTCGCTTTGTTTTCGATACTCGTCCAAAAGAGCTTGCTTTCGTCCTTGTACATTCGACAACAGTTCCTGTTGATGCACTTTTTGAGCGTCCACTTTTTCACGTGCACTCTTATCTGCATTGACGATTGTATTGATTACTTGATCGACATCCATAAAATCTCCTCCTTAACTGAATCATAATACCACCATAAGATAACAAATTCCACTACTTCATTCACATAAGTTCACAAAAAACAATTTTTTTGGAATTTTGACCTCCCCACTCAAAGAATGGAGAACATTGGGAACCTTGAAAGTCCGTCACAAATGTGCTTTTGGTTCGCCAGCTTGGTTGGCTGCTTCTATTTGCTTTTCTTAGAAGCAAATCCGCGTGGAATCGTCTACTACTAAGGTAACGCAAATTGTTCTAAAGTCCACTTTCATGATTCAAAAAAAAGACCTTCACAAGAAGGTCTTTACAGGGTATCGAAGGTATTTTGGATTTCACTTTGTTCTAACTGAAAGGTTTGGTCGGACAAGTAGTGCAGGGTTCCACCTAAATCTGCATGAAAATGAATTTTATAGGCACACAATGCCTGCCCATCACTCCACTTTACCTTTGCACCGTACTTGGCATCCCCAACCAAAGGATGCTTCAAATGGGCAAACTGCGCACGAATTTGATGAAAGCGCCCCGTCTTCAGCAATACTTCCACCAAACTATAACCTGGCTTTTGCTTAATGACCCAATACTCACTTTCCATCTCTTTGTACCCCTCTTTTGGATAAGAGAGTACTTGAGCGATGCGTTTGACCTCATCCTTGCGATGCCACGCTACCAAATGGTGGTGTTTGGGCTTAAGTGTCCCCTCTACAATCGCCATGTAATGCTTGTCTAGCTTGTGATCGTGAATGATGGTGCTCAGTTCTCTGGCAGCTGCAGCACTTTTGGCAGCCAACACCAATCCTTCCGTGTTGCGATCTAGCCGATTGACCACTGCTGGAGTAAAGCTTTTTTCAAGACGTGGATCGTATTGCTTGCTTTGATACAAATATTTTTTTAGTGCATTCACTAC
>JBOGAI010000190.1:0-16267 GCA_051655665.1 Erysipelotrichaceae bacterium
AAGCCGAAGTCGAGCAGGCAATGGAATCGGATCAGTAGTATGAAGTTATATTTTATCGGAATCAAAGGAAGCGGTATGGCAGCATTAGCCGAGATTTCGCATGAGTTGGGCCATGAAGTGCGAGGCAGTGACATCGAACAATACCTGTTCACTCAAGATGGATTGTTGCAGCGTGGTATTTGTATTGACGGTTTTGATTATTCAAAGTTCACTTCCTATGATGCAATCATTATCGGCAATGCCTTTACCAATGAACACCCTCAGGTTGTTGCGGCAAAACAGAGCAATGCCTCTATATATCGCTACCATGAGTATTTGGGAAAACTGATGGAAGGGTATGAGAGCTACTCCGTAGCTGGCACCCATGGAAAAACCACGACCACTGGACTACTCGCACATACCTTGGCAGCCTTTATGCCAACGGGATATTTGATTGGAGATGGAAATGGCCATTTAAATGTTGCCGATGGTGCATTTGTGGTGGAATCTTGCGAATACAAGCGCCATTTTTTGGCGTATTATCCCGAATATGCCATTATTACAAGCGCAGAAATCGACCATGTTGACTACTACAAAGACTATGCGGACTATTTGTCTGCCTACGAACAATTTTCAAAAAACGTAAAACAAGGGATTGCGTTGTACGGCGATGACCCGCATGTTATGCAACTTCAGATTGAAACCAAGCACAAGTATTACGGGTTGCAGGACCACAATGATGTGCAAGCAAAAAATGTGTTGTTCAAAGAAGAGGGAATCGAGTTTGATTTGTGGATTGAGAAGCAATATGTGCAAAAGGTTGAGTTGCCATTTGCAGGAGAACACCTGCTTTGGAATAGCTTGGCTGTCTTGACCATCTGCTGGATGAGAGGCTTGGAACTTGCAAAATGTATCGAAGCACTTGCGACTTTTCCAGGGGTAAGACGTCGATTCAATGTGGAAGTAGAACGCGATCACGTATATATCGACGATTATGCACATCATCCTACTGCGATTGCCTTGACCATCAAAGCCGCAAAGCAAAAGTACCCAAACAAGCAGATCGTGGCGGTTTTCAAACCGGATCGTTATTCCCGCATCGCCTATTTTGTGGATGGTTTTGCACAGGCTTTTCACGATGCGGATCAAGTATTCATCTGCAATTTTCCAGCCAACGCCGTGCCAGAGCCGGGGATTCACTTTTCGATTGACGAGCTGCTTTCGAAAACACCAAAAGCCCAATTGCTCTTGGAAACACCAGAAGAGGCTGCAAAGATGGCTGCATTTGAGAATACTGTATTTTTGTTTATGAGTAGCAAGGACATCTACAAATTCAAAGATCTTATGAAAACATTTCATAAAAATTGAAATTTGGGATTAAGTACGCTACACTACAAGTAGATGTATACACCAAGAGTATACTTTAAGGAGATACTATGCTAGATCAATTGCTTACCTTGCTATATGAACTTAGCCAACAATTGTTTCCTATTTTAGGGGTCGTATTGCTTGTTTATTTTATTGTATTGGTACGAAGACTTATTTTGTTATTGGTATCATTGCAAAAGGTCGTAGAAACATCCGATGGAACGCTAAAAACGGTAGACATGCAATTGCAACGTTTGGATGGGCCGCTGACTACGGTTGAAAATGTGTCCAAATCGATTGACGACTTGAATACTTCTGCACGTAAAGTAGGGGTTTCTGCGATGCAAAACGTTATGAGTAAGTTGGAAAAAAAGAAAGATCAATCTGAGGATTAAACTACAATTTGTGAGAGGAAAACCAGATGAAAAAAGATCAAGATTTATCAGAACTCTTGGACCAAGAGGTAGCAAATGAGTTGCCACACAATCGAAAATTTAAAATCATTGAACAAGTCGATGAAGAAGAATTTGCTGGAGAAAGTGGCGATTTGCTTGGAAAAGTGATAGAGGAATCCAAGGCGACTTTTGAAAAAGTCAGCAGTGATCCTCGTGTTCGTTCCACCGTTGATAAAGTGGTGGAAGGAACCGAAAGTGCTATGGAATATGTAGATGAGCAGGTCTATAAATTTAAAAACGATGAAAACGTTCAAAATGAGTGGAAGCGTGTCAATGAATCGGCGAAATCGCTTTGGGAAAAGACTGATGATTTTATTCATTCGGTTGGAGAAAGTGAAGTGGTAGTGGATTCTGTGCGTAAAGTTCTTCAATTCAAAGAGGACGTTGTTCAAAATGAAGAAGTGCAAGAATTTGTGAAAAAAGGAAAGAAGGAAATCATTCAACTGGGGGAAAAAGGATTAGCATTCTTGAAAAGAACATTAGGTGACAACCAGGATCACTAGAAGAAGAGGTAGAAATGAAACGAATAACAATATATGATGTTGCGCATGAGGCTGACGTATCTTTGGCGACAGTTTCCCGTGTAATCAATGGCAGTGACATCGTTAAGAAAGATACACGCGATCGCGTACAAGCTGCAATTGAAAAGTTAGGCTACAAACCCAATGCCATTGCGCAAGGGTTGGCGTTACAAAAAACGACGACCATTGCATTGGTTGTTCCAGAAGCAAGCTTTTTCTATACGGGACAAATCATCAACGGTTTGATTGATGTCGCGAAAATTTACAAATACAATATCGTGTTGCATACCACAACCGAAGGGATTTCCGAAACGACGGATATTATCGAAAGCATTATCAAATCAAGAGCGGATGGCGTTGTGATTTTCAACGATAAACTTTCCAAGGAAGATTTGTCGATGCTGACGGGCTATAATGTACCCATCGTAATCATCGGAGACAAAGTAAGTGGCGATATCATTGGTTCCGTTTACGTTGATTTCTCTCAAATGATTTACGATTTTGCTGCACAATACCTAGACAAAGGAATCACCAACATCGCCTTAGTAGAAGACCGCAAAAATCCAATTACGGTCAAACAACTGCATGATGGTTTGTCGAAGTTGTATGAGGAACGTGGCATGAAATTTGACAATTTCATTGAAATTCCAAAAGAATACCGCTCTTCCTATTTGTATTTGCAAGAGTATTTTAAAAACCATCGCCACGATTTGGTCATTACTTATCGTGATTCCCAAGCTTTGGCGGTGCTGAATACTGCAACGGAGCATGGCATTCACATTTGTGAGGACATGGAAATTGTTTGTGTGTTGGATACCAAATACAATGCGATGGCACGTCCGCAAATTTCTGGATTCCAAGTTCCTGATTATGACTTGGGCGCAGTTGCGATGCGTTTGATTACAAAGATGCTGAATACTGACGAAGAAGAGTTTGACAAAGAAATTGAATTGAGTTATATTTATAAAAGTAGAAAATCTACAAAATAATAAGCGTTGAGAAGAAAGAGTACCAAAGCAATTCGATACAAGAGACATGATGGTTGGTGAGAATCATGATCGGATGATTGGGAATACACCTTTGAGCTGTTTTATGCAAAGTAAAACCGTTTTCCACGTTACGGAGTGAAGTGCACAAGTAATTTGTGAACTAAGGTGGTACCACGTTTAACGCGTCCTTGGATGAGGGCGCTTTTTTTATTATCAGGAGGAACATTATGACATTTTTAGAAGAATTGGAATGGCGCAATCTATTGAAAGATGCGACCGATTTAGAGAGTTTGAAAGAGCGCATTCAAGCGCCGATGAGCGTTTACTGCGGCTTTGACCCGACGGCTGCTTCGTTGCACGTTGGTCACTTGCAACAAATTTTGTTGCTAAGACGCTACCAGCAACAAGGACACCGTCCGATTGCGTTGATTGGAGGGGCAACTGGGATGATTGGAGATCCGCGTCCAACCAGCGAACGCAAATTGCAAACATTAGACGAAGTTGCTCAAAATGTAGAATCGTTGAAAAAGCAGTTGGCTCATTTTTTGAATTTTAACGATGAAAACGGTGCTTTGTTGTTAAACAACTTTGACTGGTTGTCCCAAATCAACATTTTGGATTTTCTGCGCATCTATGGGAAACATTTCAATGTAAACTACATGATCAACAAAGACATTGTATCGTCTCGTCTGCAAACGGGAATCTCGTTCACTGAGTTCACGTACACCATCTTGCAAGCAGCAGACTGGTTGCATTTGTACCAAAACTTCAATTGTGAGATGCAAATTGGAGGGTCGGATCAATGGGGGAACTTGACTTCCGGTACCGAATTGATTCGCAAAGTGGAAGGAAGCGAAGCCAAAGTATATGGGGTCACTTCTCCGCTGATTACCAAGTCAGATGGTTCGAAGTTTGGGAAAAGTGAAGGGCATAACATTTGGTTGGATGCCGCTTTGACAAGCCCATACGAGTTCTACCAATTTTGGATCAACACCTCTGATGCAGACGTCATCAACTTCTTGAAACGCTTGACGTTCTTGTCACGTACAGAAATTGAACGGTTGGAAGAATCCATGCAAACCCAACCGCACTTGCGAGAAGCACAAAAAGCATTGGCGAAAGAAACGACGATTTTGGTTCATGGAGAAGAAGCGTTGGCATCTGCCTTGCGTATTACCGACGCTTTGTTTGGCGGCGATTTCACGGCGTTAAACAAAGAAGAATTGCGTCAAGCCTTGTCGGGTTTCGAGCGTCGTGACATTCAAGATGAGCTTTTGTTGGTCGACGCGCTAGTCGAAGGCAAAGTGTGCAACTCAAAGCGTGAAGCGCGTGAGCTAATCCAAGCGGGTAGCATTCGTATTAACGGTGAAGTTGTAAAAGATTTGGAGTTTGTGGTGTCGAAACGCAATGCATTGGTCGATAATTTAACCATTTTGAAAAAAGGTAAAAAATTCTACTTCGTATTGGCTCAATAAGACTAAGAAACAGCAGCAATGCTGTTTCTTTTTGCGTGATGAAAGGGGCGAACTTCCACGTTTTTTGCGAATCCGAGTGCGATTGTGTGCTATAATAAACAATAGGAAAATATTGAGAGGTACGATACGATGAGAAAATCTTTACTAGCGTTGGCGTTACTCTTGTTGGTGGGGGGATGCTCTTCTAGCAAGCGAGTCAATGATCAAGAGAAATATAAAAAGTACAATGCTGCCATTGAACAAATCCTAAACAACAATGGGGCGCTGTCCAGTGAAATTCCGTTCAATTATGCGGTTACCATCAGCAGAATTGAAGAAGATAATACTTATGAGTATGCGGTTATTTTGGATCAACCACAAGTCGCAATGTATGACATTGAGGCCATTGCGATTGACATCAGTCAAGTCGACAGCGGTGTGATTTTCCCATCAGCCGGCATTGTGGACAGCAGCGATTCTATGGTCCCTTTTCAAGTGGATGCCGCACAAGGGTTTCCAAAAGGAATCGTGCTAAATGGCATTTCAAACACACCTGCTTTTACGTTGCATTTAATGGTTAGCTGGAAAGATTATGCCAAGTTGAATCAATTCTCGGCTTTTTTCTCTGTCGATGTAGCGTTGCAGGAAGAAAGTGAATCGGCAGATGAGTAATCGCAAACAAAACTTAATACGTGGGGGATTGATTTCTTCTGCTGGGATTTTCATCACGAAAATCATCGGTGTTTTGTATGTCATTCCGTTTACGGCATTAATAGGCAACAACAACATGCAGTTTTATTCCTATGCCTATGATATTTACACCTATATTTTAAATATTTCCATTGCCGGCTTGCCTTTTGCCATCGCGACAATGGTTTCGGCTTATGTGACCAAGGGGGACTATCGCACCACGTTGCTGATTAAAAAACTAAGCTTTGCCATCATGTGTGTGCTAGGCTTTTTGGGTATGAGTTTCGTAATCCTATTTGCAATGCCACTTGCGAAAATGGTAACGCCAAGTGGAGTTACACCACAAGATTTGGAAATCACCCGCAATGTGATGCTGATCATTTCTTTGGCTTTGTTCTTTGTGCCGGTCATGAGTTCATATCGTGGTTTTTATCAAGGGTACAAGGAAATGCAAATGTATGCAGGAAACCAAGTATTAGAACAAATTTCACGCGTGCTTTTTTTGCTTAGCTTTGGGGCCATTGCGGTGTTTGTATTCCATGCAGATCGCATTTGGGCGGTCTATTTTGCTGTGTTGTCCACTTCGGTATCGGCCATTATCGCGTTGATTCAAATCATACGCTTTGATCACAAAAAGATGAAGGGATTGCGTCAACTGGCTAAAAAACAAGAGGGTCCTGCAGTTGCAGTACAGCCGTTGCTTCGAGAGTTGATTCAAATTGCGATTCCTTTTTTGCTTGTGTCGGTATTAGGCGAAATCTATCGCATGGTGGATTTGGTGGCCATGAATAAAAATTTAGAGGTATTCGGATACACAGCTGAAATGAGTCAGTTGATCTTTGGGATGGTCAAACTTAGTGTTGCGAAGTTAACGTCAATCCCGATGATTTTAGCGTCGGGCTTTTCCATCGCCATCGTTCCATACATCACGGAAGCGTTGACGAAAAAAAATTACAAACAGGTGCGCAGAAGCATCAATGAAGTGCTTGATAGCGTATTGTACTTGGTATTGCCGATGATTGCTGGATTGGTTTTATTCGCAGGACCCGTTTACTATGTAATGTATGGAGCCAATGATTTGAGTTTAGGAAGTGATTTGTTGCGCTGGTACGCGTTTGATGGATTGGTTGGGACCGTTGCTCCGGTGTTCACCTATCTGTTAATGAGTTTGAAGCGCATCAAAATCAATTTACGCAATCTAGGAGTCGGTGCCATTTTGAAAATCGTACTTGTGACGCCTTTGATCCAAATGTTTGGCTACCCGGGAGCATTATTGTCCACGGTGATTCCTACACTGGTCGTCATCCTTTTGGGAATGTACGATTTGCACAAGCAATATGAGGTCAACTGGATGGTTTCATTGAAACGGCTAGTGTCGATGTTGATTGGAATTTTGGGCATGGTTCTGGTAGGCAGTGCGTTGCAGGCTTTGGGATTGCATGTGGTTGATCAAAACCGATTGATCTCCATCATTGAACTAGGGATAGTCGGCGGTGCAAGTGTGTTGACGTATGTAGTGATTACGGCATATTTGAAATTGCCACAGCGCATCTTTCACATTGACCCTATGGAGCTACTAAATCAGATAAAAGCGAGGTTTTCAAGATGATTCGATTGGATAAATATTTAGCGAACTGCTCGCTTGGAAGCAGAAAAGAAGTGAAACAAGCCATCCGCAACAAACGGGTGCTGGTTAACGGTGATGTGTGTCGCAATGATGATCGTAAAATCGATCCAGAAGTGGATGAAGTGGTCTACGATGGTTTTTTGATTGCGTATGCTCGTCACGTTTACATTATGTTAAACAAACCTGCGGGTACAATCTGCGCCGCCAGTGATACACGCTATCCAAGTGTCTTGGAGTTGATTGACGACTTGGTACCAAATGACATTTTCCCGGTTGGCCGATTGGATGTGGACACAGAAGGCTTGCTGCTCATTACCAATGATGGGGCATTCTCTCATTCTTTGATGGCACCGAAAAAACATGTGAGCAAAACCTACCATGTTGAATTGGAAAAGGTCATTGATTCGGATGCGATTGCACAGCTTGAAGCAGGCATTGTGTTGGACCAAGATGAGACATGTTCACCCGCCCATGTTGAGCGCGTCGATGACACGACAATATTATTGACGATTTTCGAGGGGAAATACCATCAGGTCAAGCGCATGATGCATGCGGTGGGCAATGAAGTAACCTATTTGAAACGAGTGAAAATTGCCAATCTTGCGTTGGATCCCCAATTAGAATTGGGCCAATGGCGCTATTTGGAAGAAGCGGATTTCGAAGCACTATTAGGGGAGGAAGAAGATGAAACAGTATCTTGATTTGTGTAGTCATATTTTAGAAAATGGGGAGCTGCGTTTGGATCGTACCGGGACGGGCACGAAGTCATGTTTTGGATATCAAATGCGCTTTGATTTGACCAAGGGATTTCCGTTGTTGACGACCAAAAAGGTGGCATTTGAAGCATGTAAGAAAGAATTGCTTTGGTTTCTCAGCGGATCGACCAACATTCAGCCTTTGGTCAAAGAAAACGTGCGCATTTGGAATGAATGGCCATACGCGAAATTTCAAAATAGTGAAGACTACAAAGGGGAAGACATGGCAACCTTCATTGAGCGTATCGGCAGCGACGATTCCTTTGCCAAGCAATATGGCGAGTTAGGGCCGGTCTATGGCAAGCAATGGCGCGATTTTTTTGGTAAGGATCAGTTGCTTGATTTGATTCACCAATTGAAGACGAACCCTTTTTCACGTCGACACATCATTTCAGCGTGGAATCCGGCTCAAATAGAGGAGATGGCACTGCCACCATGTCATGCTTTTATGCAATTTTATGTCAGTGCGGATGGGAAAGGTTTGTCATGTCAGTTGTATCAGCGCTCTGCCGACGTGTTCTTGGGTGTACCGTTCAATATCGCTTCTTATGCATTGCTGACGCATATGATTGCGCAAGTTGTAGGACTTGAGCCACGTGAATTTATCCATACGTTTGGCGATGTACACATCTACAGCGATCACTTTGAACAAATCGAAACGCAGCTGCAACGGGAACCAAAAGCCCTTTGCACCTTGCGCTTGAATCCAGATATCAAAGACATTGAAGGATTTAGCAAAGAAGACATTTGGGTGGAACATTACGAACACCATCCTCGCATCGAAGGCAAGGTCAGCGTATAATGATTTCGTTGATTGTTGCCCATGATGAGGCTTTGACGATTGGCAAAGACAACTGGATGCCTTGGGATTTGAAACAGGATTTGGCAAACTTTAAGGCCATTACCTTGCACAAGAAAATCGCAATGGGGAAAACGACGTTTTTGGGTTTGCCAAAACCGCTTAAGGATCGCTATACGTATGTCGTATCCACCACCATGAAAGAGGGCATCGATCCCCTTTATGGAGAGATTGTTGCAGACTTTGAAGCGTTGCTGACCTCGTATCAACATACAAAGGAAGAACTCATTGTGTGTGGAGGTGCAAGTTTATACAAGCAATGTTTGCCGTATGTGGATGTGATGTACATTTCCGTTGTGGAAGGGGTGCATCCTGGGGATACGTATTTTCCTGTATATGATGTGACCTTATTTGAGGTTGTTGAAACAAAACAATTTGAAGGGTTTACCTTTTATAAATATCAAAGGAAGTAGGTCTATATGAGAAAGATTTGGATTTGGATAAAGGCAAGTGTGTTTGTGCCATATTTTGTATGGCTTGCACACAAAGTAAAGGGAAAAACGTTTGAAGAGCGCTTTGAAGGCGCACGCATTGTGTCAAAAACGGTATTGCGCTTGGCTAGAGCGAAAGTGAAATATGAAGGGATTGAACATGTAGAACAGGACCAAAACTATTTGTTCGTCGGAAATCATCAAGGGTCTTTGGATCCGTTTATCATCATTGCAGGGATGCCCACACCGGTTAGTGCGGTGGCCAAGCAGGAACTCTTCAACATCCCGTTGATTCGCACATGGTTTGCGCTACTCCATGGTATTGGGTTCAATCGTGAGTCATTGAAAGATGGCATGAGGATGATCAAGGAGTTGGCAGCAACCTTAAAAGAAGGCCGATCGATGGTGATTTTTCCGGAAGGGACGCGTTCGAACAGCAATGAAACGCTCGAGTTTAAAGCGGGTGCCCTAAAAGCGGCATACATGGCCAAAAAATCCATTTGTCCATTTGTTCTTGTCAATGCCCATACCTTGGTTGATACGGGGAAAAAAGCACAAGTAACCATGCGTTTTCTAACACCGATAACGTATGAAACCTACCACACGATGAATTCTGCGGAATTAAGCAACCAGTTGCAAGCTTCCATTCAAACAGAAATTCACTCGATTTTAAAGGAGAACTAATATGCGATTCTTGGACTTAATTGAAAAAAAACGCGATGGGCATGGCTTGTCGGAAAACGAAATTCAATTCTTTATCGATGAATACGTTGCGGAGCGCATTCCGGACTATCAAGTCAGCGCATTGTTGATGGCCATTTACTTCCAGGGCATGAGCGCAGACGAGATTGCCTGGTTGACCAAGGCGATGCTTCACAGCGGAGACGTCATCGATTTGCGTGCTATCGCAGGCATTAAGTGCGACAAACACTCTACGGGCGGAGTCGGTGACAAAACGAGTTTGGCCTTGGCACCGATGGTAGCAGCATGTGGTGCGAAAGTTGCGAAAATGAGTGGGAGAGGCCTTGGACATACCGGTGGAACTTTGGATAAAGTGGAATCCATCAACGGTTTCAACATTGAACTAAGTGAAGCGGATTTCATCAAACAAGTCAATGAGATTGGCTTGGCCTTGATTGGTCAGACCAAACAGGTAGTCCCTGCTGATAAAAAACTGTACGCCTTGCGTGATGTTACAGCGACAGTTCCAAGCATTCCTTTGATTGCGTCAAGCATAATGTCAAAAAAGTTGGCTTCAGGAGCCGATACCATCTTGTTGGACGTTAAATTCGGAGAAGGTGCTTTTATGCACGACGCAGCACAAGCGCGCGTTCTCGCACAAACAATGATTTCCATCGGGACAAAACTGGGCAAAGATACCCGAGCCATGATTTCGAATATGAACCAGCCTCTAGGCAATGCTATTGGAAATGCGTTGGAAGTGAAAGAAGCGGTTGAAACCCTGATGGGCAAAGGCCCTCAAGAGTTCACCGATTTGTGTTTGGAAGCGGGTGCCATCATGTTGTTGCAAGCAAAGCTTGCAACCAATGTCGATCAAGCCAAACAAATGTTGCGCAACACCATTGAAGATGGTTCGGCATTGCAAAAACTGAAAGAGATGGTGCGCGCGCAAGGGGGAGATGTGCGACAAATTGAAGACGTATCCCGATTGCCACAAGCCAAATTCATCATAGAAGTGAAAGCAAAAAACAATGGTTATGTGCATGACTTGAAAGCATTGGAGTTGGGTACCTTGGCAATGCAACTAGGCGCTGGACGAGCGACGAAAGAAGACAAAATCAACTTTGCGGTGGGCATTGTCATGAATAAAAAAGTCGGCGATTTTGTCGCCAAAGAGGATGTGTTGGCCTATGTGCATACAGACTCTGATTTGCAAGGTGAATGGCTACAACGCTTTTATGAATGCTTCGTCATCGAGGAAACCGTGGTGGGAAAACCAGCCTTGATCGAAGAAATCCTATAATGGAATAAGATGAGCTCCGCTCATCTTTTCGCTTCTTTCCTGCTAGTTGTTTTCTTTGAACTTAAATTTTGGTATACTATGATATGAGGTGATACTATGGCTTTTGAAATTATGATTGATCAGTTTGAAGGTCCTTTGGACTTGATGCTCCATCTAATCAAAGATAATAAATTGAATTTACTCGATCTCGATATGGATGTCTTGTGCAATCAGTATTTGGAGTACATTTCAAAAATGGAATCCTTACGCTTGGAAATCGCTTCTGAGTACTTGAGCGAATTGGCCTCTTTGATTGAATATAAGAGTAAAAAGTTACTGCCACGTGAGAAGGTCGAAATTGCCGAACAATACGAGGAAGATCAGCGGGAACGCTTGATTGCACGATTGTTGGAATATCAACGCTACAAAGAAGTATCCAGCGTCTTGGAAACCAACTACTTGGAGCGAAGCATGAAATTGACCAAGCCCATTAGTGAATGGAAAGGGGAATCCCTTGACGAGGAAGAGGTATTCTTAGATGGTAGCCCATACGACTTGATGAAAGCTATGCAACGCGTGATTCGCCGTATGTCCATCCATGTGCACCAACAAGCCTCTTTAAAGGTAGAAGAACTCTCCATTGACGACCGGGTACTGCAAGTGCGCAAACGATTGCACAACTTTTCAGGCAAGTTGTCCTTCGAACAGTTGTGTGAGGATTGTACGAATTTGCATATGGTAATCGTAACGTTTTTGGCGGTCTTGGACTTGATTAAAAATCGACGCATTCACTATGTATTAGATGAGGCACAAACCATTTGGATCATAAAGGAGTAATTATGGAAATTAAAAAAATTATTGAAGGTCTCCTATTTCTAAGTGGGGATGAAGGCTTGTCTTTTGCACAGTTGCAAGTGGCATTGGAACAGGAAGCGCAAGCGGTGGAATGGGCATTGTCCCAACTGGTTGACGATTATGCCAATGATGCATATCGTGCCATGGAAATCGTTTGCTATGGGGGAACATACAAATTTGTAACCAAAAGTGAAATTTATAGTTATGCCCAGAAGATTTTTGCTGATACCAAGATTCAACAGTTGTCACCAGCAGCGCTTGAAACCCTTGCCATTGTGGCATACAAACAACCGTTAACACGTGTTGAGATTGAAGAAATCCGTGGAGTTGGTTGCGACATGATGATTCGCAAACTGCTTGCACGTAATTTATTAGAGGAAGTCGGCCGCAGTGATGCGCCTGGCAGACCCATACTGTATGGAGTGACCCAAGAATTTTTAGATTCTTTCAAACTAACCAGTATCCAGGAACTACCAGAACTTCCCACCATTACAAGCAATGAAACATTGTTTGAGTAAGGAGAACTATAATGGAAAGAATACAAAAAGTAATCGCAGCGAGCGGACTATGCTCTAGACGCAAAGCAGAAGAAATGATTGAACAAGGTCGCGTACGCGTAAATGGGGAAGTATTGCGCGAGCAAGGCTATAAAGTAAAACGTGGAGATGAAATTGAAGTGGATGGAAAGTTCATCACGAAGCAAAACAAAGTATATTACGTTATGAACAAACCAAAGAAAACCTTGTGTACGGCGAACGATGAGCTCGGACGTCCTACTGTCTTTGACCTCATTCGCACGGAGGAGCGTTTGTTTACCGTGGGGCGGTTGGACTACGATACGAGTGGTGTTTTGATTTTGACCAATGACGGTGAATTTGCAAATACGATCATTCACCCACGCTATGCCATTGCAAAAACGTACGATTTGACAATCAGCGGCATTCTTACAACCGAAGAAATCAAAAAGTTGGAACGTGGAGTGCGTTTGGATGATGGCTTTGAGACCAGTCCTGCCAAAGTGTGGGTTCGTAACAAAGACTTCGAGAAAAAGCAAACCGATCTGGAATTGACCATTTACGAAGGACGCAATCGCCAAGTAAAACGGATGATGGAAGCCGTTGGTCACAAAGTGACGCGCTTGCACCGTTTGCAGTTGGGCTTTTTGAAAGTGGACAACATGAGTCAAGGCCAAGTGCGCATTCTAAAACCGTTTGAAGTCAAACAATTACGTAAATTGGCTACCGAAGGAAAGGTCGATCCAAAATAATATGCAACAGTATTTTGTAAAAGAAACCTTACAAATCCAGACCCCATTTTGCTTTGACGCCGAACAGTCGCACCACTTGAAAAACGTCTTGCGCAGCAAGGTCGGGACCGTAGTTCACGTAGTGGATGGCATGGGTACAAAATACGTGTGTGAATTGCAAGCCTTATTTGATTTTGTTGAGGCACTGCCTCTAGAACAAGTTGTATTTTCATCAGAATTACCCGTTCAAATCACTTTGATTCAAGGACTTTTGAAAGGGGAACGCTGGGATTTTGTGCTACAAAAAGCGAGTGAGCTGGGTGTCCATCAAATTGTTCCTCTGCAGTCAAAACGCTGCGTGGTCAAGGTGTTGGGTGACAACACAGCCAAAAAGTTGGCCCGTTGGAACAAAATCACATTGGAAGCATGTGAACAAAGTAAACGCAACGCACATTGTACCGTGCAAGAGGTCATCGATTTGTCCCAAGTCAAGCAGTACTGCTCCGCGCTCAATGTGGTAGCGTATGAGGACAGCGATTTTGCTGCCACCTCATTGGCCAAACAATTACACGACCATCCTGAGGTAACATCCATAACGGTGGTCATTGGCCCTGAAGGTGGATTTGACAAGTCGGAAATAGAGCGCCTAGAAGCGATGGGCTTTGCCCAAGTATCGTTAGGGAAGCGGATCTTGCGAGCTGAAACCGCAGCAATGAGTGCCGTGGATACCATTGGATTTTATTATGAGAACAAGGAGTGGCTATGAATACAACGTTTCAAATCATTGAACAATATCAACTTCCACCCCTGCATAAAAACAAGATTTTGAAGCAGCAAGTGGACGAGTGGAAGACGTTGTCCAAAAAATACAAATTACCACTCCAAAATTATGCAGATTTCATTTATTTGGAGATGTTTGCATTGGGGCTACTCAATAAGATTGCCATTGAACAAACGTATGTAGAACAGTATTGCATGATGCAAGACTACTGGAAAACCTTGGAATACACGGAACGTTCCCGGCTGATGCATGTGTATGTTGAGCAAGCCCTTGCTGGACGCAAGCATTTTGTGTTTGAGGGAAAAGAAGTATACATTCCATTTTTTAGTGAACAACTTAACCAATTGTATATTTATGAAACCGCGGTTTTTGAACTGAAGCAATACCACAAGCTCTTTGACGACTTTTCAACGCAATTGGTCGCAAAAGAGCATTACGGAATCACGCCACTGCTGCATGGCTTTAGCAGCTTACAATATTGGGGTCAAATAGAAAAGGGACATTTGTTTTACCATAATGCAACCAACGCCATCGTCGTGATGGAAAGCTTTGAAAACGTGTATTGGTTGCCTATGCATAAAGCATTGAGCAGTGCGATGGTGGATGCCATTGCGCAACGCATTGGGGAGGATGATGAGCGAGCACTGTTTGCTTATCTGTGCGAACATGGATTGTTGAAGCGTCGTTGCGCTTCACGACTCAAAAAAGCACTCAACAAGAAAAAATGAGGTATACACTATGATTACATTTGGAATTGCAACCTTAGGTTGTAAAGTAAATGCCTATGAAAGCGAAGGCTATGTCCAAGGCTTGTTGGACTATGGATATGAACAAGTTGATTTCAAAGAACCGGCTGATATCTATATTATCAATACCTGTGCGGTAACCAACACCGCAAGTGCGAAGTCCCGTCAAAAAATCAATCAGGCGGTAAAGCAAAATGCCAATGCGTTAATTTGTGTGGTGGGATGCTACGCCCAAACCAATGCGGATGATGTATTGAAAATGGAAAACGTGGATTTGATTGTGGGAACCAATGGCAAAAATAAATTGGCCGACCAAATCAAAACGGCACTTGAAACAAAAACATATGAAGCGAACAAAAAAGTGAGTATGGTGGAAACCAATCGCACCCACAATGTCTTTGAGTCTTTGACCTTGCAAAAATATCAAAAACAAACCAGAGCCTTTCTGAAAATTCAGGACGGCTGCAACCAATTTTGTTCCTATTGCATCATTCCGTATGCACGTGGAGTAGAACGTTCAATGCCGCTTGATCAAGTGGTGAAGCAAGCACAGACCCTGGTTGATCACGGCCATTTGGAAATCGTATTGGCTGGCATTCATACGGGGCGTTATGGTCATGATTTGGGAATTGACTTAGCAACTTTGGTGCAAACCTTGTTGAATGAAGTGCAAGGTCTCAAACGCATTCGTATTTCTTCCATTGAAATCGGGGAAATCAGCGAAGCCTTGTTAAAATTGATGCAACACGATCCACGCGTTGCCAAACACTTGCACATTCCGATTCAAGCAGCCAACGACAAAACGTTGAAGGCGATGAATCGTCGCTATACCTTGGCTGAATTTGAAGAACGTTTGAGCGAAATCCGCAATGTGGTGGCCAATCTTTCGGTGTCAACCGACCTGATTACCGGCTTTCCAGGCGAGAGCGAAGAAGATTTTGCACAAAGTGTTGCAAATTTGGAACGCATTGGATTCTCGTTTATTCACGTGTTCCCATATTCCAAGCGCGACCATACGGTTGCCGCACAAATGGGCGAACATCTGACCAATGAGGTGAAGAAACAGCGTGCCCATGTGATTGGGGAGCTGTCGAATGCAACGTACCATGCCTTCAAAACCGCAATGGTGGGCACCACGGTATCGGTTATTTTTGAAACGTTTAAAGAGGGCGTGCTGTTTGGCCATTCTTCTGAATATTTACCCGTTGTGGCAAAAGGGGATCGTGCATTGCTACATACGATGCAACAAGTACAGTTGATTGCAGTTGAAGGAGCAAATGTTGTAGGAACAATTTGGGAGGAAGCATAATGAAATTATCAAATATTTTTATGGGGGCTCCAGCGGTGGAAATCAGCACATTGTCCATTGACAGTCGGCAACCCATGACAAATGGTATGTTTTTCTGCTTGGAAGGATTGACAACGGATGGACACCAATACATTCCACAAGCCATTGAGCAAGGTGCGGTTTGTATTGTACATAGCAAGGAATTGCTAGAAAAGCCGTCCAATGCCATTTATGTCCGCGTGGAAGATGTGGCCGATACC
>JBOGAI010000191.1:0-10095 GCA_051655665.1 Erysipelotrichaceae bacterium
GTCCAAGCATCGCCGCGCTGACTTTGCCCCATTTTAGAGGATCTTGTTTCAAGCTTTCAAAATATTCCTGACAAGAAATCGTGGCTTTGGACAAGGACCCGCCCACACTCACCAAACGAGCCATTGCTTCTACGACGCCATAGCTTGCACCTAAATAGGGGTTGGCTTTGGCAATATGGGGAATGAAACCATACGTCAAGATGGAGCAGGCCTCACTGTTTCCTTCCACGGGCAACTTTTGAACACTGGCCATCGCTTCGCTCAAACGATGAAGCCCTCCATAAGGGTTGAGTACAGTGGAGCGCCCAATGCTTGCATCAAAGAGTTCCACCATTCCTTGTTGGCTGGCTACGTTGAGGGAGCGCAGCACATGTTTGGCTTGTTCTTCCAAGGTATCTCCCTTTACCGGTTCCACAAAGGGATGATGGGCAATGTGTGTTTCAATCTCGACGCGCTGTTGCTGTTCGACACCATGAGTTTCAATGAAATCACGGCACAAATCAACCACACATTGTCCTTGATAGAACATTTGTAGACGATGGTTGTCCGTGACCTCTCCCACTTTGCGCGCAACCAGATTTTCTGCCTCACAGTGCGCAGCAATGGCATCAAAGTGAATGGGATCAATGACGATGGCCATGCGTTCCTGGGATTCGGAAATGGCAATCTCCATCCCGTTGAGTCCATTGTATTTTACATCGATGGCATCCAAATCAACGACAATGCCTTCCGCCAATTCTCCGATGGCGACGCTGACCCCACCTGCTCCAAAGTCATTGGCTTTCTTGATGCGTTTGGTCACATCCGGATTGCGGAACAAACGTTGCAATTTGCGTTCAATGATTGCATTGCCTTTTTGTACTTGTGCCCCACACGTTTGCAACGAAGTCGCATCGTGTTGCATGGAAGAGCCCGTTGCCCCCCCAATGCCATCACGCCCCGTTGGTCCTCCAAGCAAAACAACCCAGTCCTTCGCAGCGCAACGTGCTCGCAAAACATGTTCTTTTTTAACAGCACCGACTACGGCACCGACTTCCATCCGTTTAGCCATGTAGCCTGGATCATACAACTCTTTCACAAACGTAGTCGCTAAGCCAATTTGGTTTCCATACGAACTATACCCAGCGGCTGCCCCTTTGGAAATCAAGCGTTGTGGCAATTTGTTTGGCAAGGTTTGGCTGATTGGTTGGGTAATGTCGGCCGCGCCACTGATGCGCATGGCTTGATAGACATAGGCTCTGCCGGAAAGGGGGTCGCGAATGGCGCCTCCAATGCACGTACTTGCCCCTCCAAAAGGTTCGATTTCCGTCGGATGGTTGTGGGTTTCATTTTTATACATGACCAACCACGTCTCTACTTTTCCGTCAACCTCAATCTCAAACTCCACACTGCATGCATTGACCTCTTCGCTTTCTTCGACATGGGTCAGCGTTGCGTTGGCTTTTTGAACGCGTGCTACGATGCTTGCCATATCCATGAGTGACATTTTGCGCGTATCCCGTTGCACGGATTTGCGCATTGCAACATAGCTGGATAGAGCCGCATCGATGCGCTGTTTCAAATTGCCCTCGTGTACCGCAATGTCTACCAGTCGGGTTTCGAATGTGGTATGACGGCAGTGGTCGGACCAGTAAGTGTCCAATACTTTGATTTCTGAATACAGCGGATCTCGTCCTTCTTTTTTGAAGTAGTCTTGGATGTGAACCAAGTCATCCAAATGCATCGCCAAACTTTCTTGTTTTTGAAAGTCGAGCAAAGCCTCTTGGGAATGGGTCCGAAAGCCCACCAGTGTCAAAACCGGTTCAATCTGAACCTGATGGTCCATGGTTTGAATGCTTAAATCTTTGCGTTGGGATTCAAGTGGATTGATGAGATAGTGGGCAACTTGGTCGTACTCGTTTGTGGAAAGGGCACGATCAAACACCAATAAGGTACCCGAGGTAAGCGAGCAACTGGTGTTTGGACGAATCAAGCGCAAACACTGACTAGCCGAATCGCTGCGTTGGTCATATTGACCACTGAGCGGTTCAAATGCCAAATAACTGGTAGAAAGATCGACGTGTTCAAGCACCTCATCGGTATTGACTTCCGCCAAAACCTCTTGTTTTAATACAAGCACATCTTGTTCGTCGGCATCAAATACGTCGTAAATCACATAACGGCGCATGGTTGGCAAGTCTAGTCCTAAATTTTGGCACAATTCATGGTGCAAGGCTTCACATTCTACTTGAAATCCCGGTTTTTTCGTAACATAGATTCTTTTATTCATCGTGTTCTCCCATTTCTTTGATGTATTGTTTTGCTTGAAGCATCGCTTCGCTTGCCTTTTTTGCCACAAAAACGAAGTGACCCATTTTGCGGTTATATTTGGCAACTTGTTTCCCATAGTCATAATACGTGTTCAAGCGATAATCGATTTTTTCATAATGCTGGCCGAGTACGTTGAGCATGACTCCTTCTTGGACCAATCCACACGGTTGCATCGGCTTATGCAAGGCACAACGCACCGCATTGTCATAGATGGAATGCCGGCAGGTTTGCATGGTGACATGGCCCGAGTTGTGAGGACGTGGTGCCATTTCATTGAGCAAAAGTCCCCCCTTGAAGACAAACAGCTCCAGACACAAAATGCCATAGTAGTCGTGGGTTTCCATCAAGGTTTGAATCAGGTGTTGGGCTTGTTCTTGGTAGTCGCTTGAAAAACTGGCAGGAAAACGTGTGGTTTGCAAGATGCCTTGCTTATGCACATTTTCCATCAAGGGGTAAAAGATCCACTGGGTTTTTGAACGAATGGCGATGATGGAACATTCCTGCTCAAAATCGAGCCAGTCTTCCACAACGTAGTCTTGTTCTCCTTTGTCTTGCAAGAAGCGCTCGTAGTCTTGCACACTTTGTATGCGATATTGGCCCTTGCCATCGTACCCAAACCGTGCCGTTTTGATGATGCATGGATGGGTGTACTCATATTCCTTCGTCCATTTCTCAAATGGAACAACAGGCAAGTTCGCCGCTACAAAGGCTTGCTTTTCCAACAAGCGATCTTGGCTGGTGGCAAGGGCATTGAGATTGCCCACCACTTTGTCGGGATATTTGGCCTGCATGGCCTGCAACAAGGCAAGGTCTACGTTTTCAAATTCAAACAAGACCCGATCACTTTGCGCAAACAACTGCTCAAGGCCAAACGCATCGTTATAGTCATACTGCAAAAAGGTATCGCAATAGGGCTGAATCGAACAGTGGGCTTGTGGGTCTAAGGCGATGACCTCAACCCCGTGGGCTTTTGCAGCCATGGCAAGGTACATCCCAAGCTGACCGCCCCCTAAAATGCCTAGCCTATTCATGGAGCAGCTCACAAGCAAACACACTTTCGCGTTGACTTTCGCGGAAGCGTTCCAACGCTTCGACGAGCGCGACGTGTTTGATTGATAGCATTTGTACAGCCAGCAGTGCCGCATTTTTGGCTCCCGCCACCCCAATGGCCTGGGTTGCCACCGCGACTCCGTATGGCATTTGTACGATGGACAACAAGGAATCCACCCCAGACAATGCTTTGGATTGAATCGGTACGCCAATGACCGGTACTACGGTCATGGCCGCAATCATTCCCGGCAAATGCGCTGCGCCCCCGGCTGCGGCATTGATGACATCAATGCCGTTGGCACGTGCACTTTTCGCATACTCGAGCATATACTCCGGAGTGCGATGGGCACTGACCACCTTGCACTCGTACGGAATTTGAAACGCCTCTAGTACATTCAAGGTTTCCTTCATTGTTTCAAAGTCGCTTTTCGACCCCATTACCACACTGACTAACATCTTTCTTCCTCCTTTAAACAAAACAAACCGATGTCTTTTTGCGGTGCGCAAAAAATCCATCGGTTTGTTTGAACTGTTTTGATTTGAACGTTCCACTTACGCATCTGACCATCCTCCAAAAACAAAAAAATGCAACTGGCACTTGATCTCTCAAGTAAGCACAGTTGCACGCAAAAAAGGCCACGTCAAAGTGTGTTTACTTGTAGTCTGCGAAATAACGGCCCGCAGGTAGAGACTTGTCATCCATAACATGACGATTATACAAGTGTTTGATATTTACAACATAATCATAAACAAAAATGGGCCATCTTACAAGGTCTTTCCCTCATTCTTTTGATGTAAGGGTTTACTTGATTTGCAGTGTAATTTATGAAAGATTTTACCTCTTTAAATGAAAGTAAATTACATTAATATGAAAATATAGAACATATTAATTGACAACATCTTACATTACCTTATAATCAAGCCAATACCCGAGAAAGGGGAAAGAAAAGAGAGGTAACCTATGAGAAAATTAAAATTTCTTTTAGCTAGTGTACTAGTCATGGGATTGGCTAGCGCATGCAGCAGTAATGGTGGGGGAGGCAGTGACACGCCTCGTGTTGTCACCATTGGACAGGAAGTTGAATTGCAGTCCATGGATCCACAACTTGCCACGGATGGATATGCGTTTGAAACATTGAACGCTACTTTAGAGGGGCTATTGCAGCTAGACAAAGACGGCAATGCGGTGGCCGGGATCGCCAAAGACCATGAGGTCAGCAGTGATGGATTGACCTACACCTTCCATTTGCGTGAAGCTGTATGGAGCAACGGTGATCCTGTGAGTGCCGATGACTTCGTCTATGGCTGGCAGCGCCTTGCCGATCCAAATACCGCAGCTGAATATTCTTACATGATTGAAGTTGCCGGATTGAAAAATGCAAGTGCCGTGTTAAAAGGCGAAAAGCCGGTCACCGATTTGGGTGTCAGTGCCCCAGATGACAAAACCGTTGTGGTGGAACTCGAATACCCCGTTCCATTCTTCGATTCATTGATGGCCTTCCCATCCTTTTTCCCAGTGAACCGTGCCTTCGCACAAGCACAAGGTGACCAATTCGCCTTGACACCTGAAGCAACGTTGGCAAATGGGGCCTTCAAAATGGTGGAATGGAACCAAGGTTCAACCCATACTTTGGTGAAAAACGAAGATTATTATGATGCCGACAAAGTGGAAGTCGACGAACTCAACTTCCAAGTCATCAAAGACGCGCAATCCGCAGCCCTTGCCTTTGACAATGGCAGCGTAGACAAAGTGACCTTATCCGGGGAACTCGTGGACCAATACCGTTCCAACGATGCATTCACCAACACCTTGAAAGGCTACTTGTGGTACTTGTCCATCAACACGACTGTCGATGGTTTGGACAATGCCAACTTGCGCAATGCCATCGGGTATGCGTATGACAAAAAAGCCATCGCGGATAACGTTTTGAAAAACGGATCCATCGTGGCCGACTTCATCATTCCGAAAAACTTGGCAACCGGACCAGATGGCAAAGATTATCGCGACACCGCACCGACCTACTTTGTAGCCGACAAAGCAAAGGCCGTCGAATTTTATGACAAAGCAAAAGCCGATACCGGTTTGAGCAGTTTCACCTTCGAACTCTTGTATGAAGATACTGAAACCTCGAAAAAAGTAGCCGAATTCATCAAAGCTGAAGTGGAAACAACCTTACCAGGGGTCACCTTGACTTTGAAACAACAACCGAAGAAAAACCGTTTGGAACTAATGAGAGCGGGCGATTACCAAATTGGGTTGACACGCTGGGGTCCAGACTATGCCGATCCAATGACCTACTTGGACATGTGGTTAACCGGTGCCAACTATAACTATGGGGACTGGTCCAATGCCGACTACGATACCATCATCAAAGATGCAACTCGTGGTAGCTTGTCTACCGATCCAAGTGCGCGCTGGGAAGCGTTGAAAGAAGCGGAAGGCATCTTGTTGAACGAGGGAGCCGTGCTTCCGGTTTACCAAGATGGTGGCGCAGTACTCATCAATCCGAAGGTAACCGGATTCGAATTCCACACCGTTGGAGTCCCAACCGTATTCAAAAACCTAAAAGTTAGTGATTAAACGTGGGAAGAGTGCAAGCGTGTAAAAGCCACTTGCACTCTTTTCGCCAGTTTGAAAGGGGATCTTATGAGCAAATACATTTTGAAGCGTCTAGGCATTGCCCTGCTGACGTTGTTTGTGATTTTACTGATCTTGTTTTTGATGTTGGAATTTATGCCTGGGACACCGTTCAACGACGAAAAGCTGACCGCCGCCCAACGTGCGATTCTTGAGGCCAAGTATGGACTTGACCAGCCGTTTGTCATTCGTTTTTTCACCTACATCAAACTGATGTTGCAAGGGGACTTTGGCATTTCCTACAGCATCCAAAAAAATATGCCAGTAGCCCAAATGTTGGCAACACGCATCCCCATCAGCATCCGCATCGGGGGGCAAGCCGTCTTGCTTGGTACAAGCGTTGGATTGTTGCTTGGCATCATTGCGGCATTGAAACACAACTCCTGGTTTGACGTATTGACCACCACAATCTCCGTTCTTGGGGTCAGCGTACCGAGTTACGTGTTTGCCCTCATCTTGATGCTGGTGTTTGGCGCAACCTTTAAGGTCTTGCCCATTCTCTACAGCACCAAGCAACCTTTTCTTTCCAGCATCATGCCCACTATCGCCTTGTCGATGTTCACCATCGCCACCATTGCCCGCTTTGCGCGCAGCGAGATGATCGAAGTATTGAACAGTGAGTATATGCTGCTGGCCAAGTCAAAGGGCTTGCCTCGCACAACCCTGATTATGCGCCACGCCCTTCGCAACGCCCTCATCCCCATCATCACGGTCCTTGCCCCCCTTGTGGTGGGGTTGATGACCGGTTCACTGGTAATCGAGAAAATCTTTTCGGTGCCAGGATTGGGGTCTTTGATGGTTACCGCGATTCAAGTCAACGATTTCAACGTTGTTTTGGCGATCGCCTTTTTGTACAGTGTGCTCTACATTGTAATCATGCTGGTTGTCGACATCCTTTATGGCATCATCGATCCACGCATCCGTTTGGTGAAAGGAGCAAAACATGGATAACCCTACCATTCGCAGCGATGATTTTGAAATCGCGGCGCGAAGTGACATCAACATTGACCGCACTTATACCAGCCAAGGCTTTTGGAAGGATGTGCAAGGTCGTCTATTCAAAAACAAAGGAGCCCTTTTTGGCTTCGCCGTCATTGTGCTCATCGTCATCATGGCGCTTGTCGCGCCATTGCTCTCAACCTATACCTTCGATGGGCAAATCATCGCCCAACAAAACCTCCCCCCTCGCTGGCCTTGGATTGAAAATCTTGGCTTTTTGGATGGGGCGAGCAGAGGTCTCAACAAGTATCAGGAATTAGGACTGAGTGATGTCTTCTATTTGTTTGGCTCTGACACCTTAGGACGAGACTTGTGGGTACGCGTTTGGTCTGGCACTCGCATTTCCTTATACATTGCCTTTGTTGCCGTCATCATTGACATGGTCATCGGGATGACCTATGGACTCATTTCCGGCTACTTCGGGGGAAAAGTGGACTTCGTGATGCAACGCATCATTGAAATCATCTCCGGGATTCCAAACCTTGTCATCGTGACCTTGCTCATGATGGTTTTGGGTCCGGGCATGGAATCCATCATATTGGTTTTGATGTTAACCGGTTGGATTGGAATGAGCCGCGTTGCGCGGGCGCAAGTGCTGAAACTCAAAGAACAAGAGTTTATCTTGGCCTCCAAAACCTTGGGTGCCAGTGATTTCGCAATCATCTTCAAGGACATCTTGCCCAATATTTTGGGTCAAATCATCATCATGTCGATGTTCTCGATTCCCAATGCAATTTTCACCGAATCGTTTTTGGCCTTTGTAGGCCTTGGCATTGCGCCGCCAATGGCGTCGTTGGGTTCCCTGATTGCGGAGGGATTCAAGTCGTTTTTGGTTTCGCCGTATCAATGCATCATCCCTTCCTTGGTGTTGGCTGCTTTGATGCTTAGCTTTAACTTGTTTGCCGATGGATTGCGCGATGCGTTTGATCCAAAAATGAAAGAAATGTAGGGGGACCGCCATATGAATGAAAATCATGTATTATCGATTCGAGACCTTGCCATCTCCTTTCAAACAAACAACGGAGTGGTCAATGCCATCCGCGGGGTCCGTTTGGACTTGTTCCGAGGGGAAACGATTGCCATCGTAGGCGAATCGGGCAGTGGCAAAAGTGTTACCGTGAAAGCCATCATGGGTATCCTCAGTGGCAATGGCTTTGTCAACGGAGGGTCGATTACCTACAATTATCTCAACAGCGATGGCACCTATACCCCGCGAGATTTATTGAAACTGAGCGGAAAGCAAATGCAAAAGGAGATTTGTGGCAAACGCATTGCGATGGTCTTCCAAGATCCGATGACCAGTTTGAATCCAACGATGACGATTGGCAAGCAAATCATGGAAGGCATGATGCATCATTTCAAAACACCAAAAAAGGAAGCCTATGAAAAGGCGGTGTCACTGTTGAAGGAGGTGGGCATCAGCGACCCGGAAAAACGAATGAAAAACTACCCCCACCAACTCTCCGGCGGCATGCGGCAGCGGGTAGTCATCGCCATCGCCTTGGCCTGTGATCCGGATATCTTGATTTGCGACGAACCGACAACGGCGCTTGATGTTACCATTCAAGCCCGAATCTTGGAGCTCATCAAAGAACAACAACGCAAAAAAAACATTGCCGTCATTTACATTACACACGACCTTGGGGTGGTCGCCAAAGTAGCAGACTATGTTGCCGTAATGTATGCGGGAAAAATAGTGGAAAAAGGCAGTGTCGACGAACTGTTCTACGACCCACGCCATCCGTATACGTGGGGCTTGCTTTCTTCCTTGCCGGATTTAAGCATGGATTCCGATGCCCTTTACACCATCCCAGGCTCTCCGCCTAACTTATTGGACCCGGTTGTGGGGGATGCATTCGCCATCCGCAATCCATTGGCATTAAACATCGATTTCCGCCTAGAGCCGCCGATTTTTGATGTGGGAGGCAAACATCGCGTGAGTTCTTGGTTGTTGGACGAGCGGGCACCAAACGTTGAAATGCCAGCCATTGTACGAGCGCGCATTGACGCCATGCTTAAGGAGGTGGAATCGTGAAAGACGAAATCTTATTAGAGGTCAAAGATCTCAAACAACATTTCCGCATCAACCGCCACTTCTCCGTACGGGCAGTGGATGGGATTACTTTTCAAATCAAAAGGGGAGAAACCTTTGGCTTGGTGGGCGAATCCGGCAGTGGCAAATCCACGACCGGGCGCTCCATCATTCGCCTGTATGAACCAAGTGATGGGGAGATTTATTTTGAAGGCAGTTTACAATCTGGCAAACTTGATCGCAAACAACGCAAGCACTTGCGTACCAAGATGCAGATGATTTTCCAAGATCCGATGGCTTCGCTCAATCCACGCAAAAAAGTCGTGGACATCATTGCCCAAGGGCTCGACATCCATAAATTGGCCTCAAGCCCGCAAGAGCGCTTGGAAAAAGTTTATGCCATGCTTGAACTGGTTGGCCTAAGCAAAGAACACGCCAATCGTTACCCCCACCAATTTTCCGGTGGGCAGCGTCAACGCATCGGCATTGCACGCGCACTCATCATGGAACCCGAACTCATCATTGCCGACGAAGCCATCTCTGCCTTGGATGTTTCCATCCAAGCGCAAGTTGTCAACTTGCTTAAAGACATCCAAAAGAAAACGAATACCGCTTACCTTTTCATAGCCCACGATCTTTCGATGGTCAAATACATCTCGGATCGGATTGGAGTTATGCACTTAGGGCATTTGGTGGAAACGGGTACAACCGAAGAAATATTCAGCAATCCCCTCCACCCGTACACCAAATCCCTAGTGTCTGCAATTCCGCACCCCAATCCAAAATTTGAGAAAAAGCGTAGAATCGTTCAATACGATTACGCAACGAGCAACCTCAACTATTCACTAGCCAAACAACAAGCCATTAGCGAAACCCACTATGTCTTGGCCAGTGACGAAGAATTGCAGCGTTTCCTCGCAGACGCACAAAAAGCCGGTTCTACCACATAATCAAAAAAAAAGACTACACGCTTTCTGAAATGAATCCTATTATTTGGGTGTCCAAATAATAGGGTTCATTTCAAAAAACGTGTAGTCTTTTTTTTTGATTATGTGGTAGAATCGGC
>JBOGAI010000192.1:0-8000 GCA_051655665.1 Erysipelotrichaceae bacterium
CAATCCTTCAAACGTCGTATCTTTGATGGCATAGGTCACTTGTCCGGTTTTGATGCGCGTAATGGCATCGCTCATTTCTTCCAAATTGACTTCCATGTCCACTTCTGGATTAAACATGATACAAGCATTCAATCCTTGCGGAATCGTTTTGCTTGGAATCACGTGCACGTTTTCGTCTTCCATTACCATTGCGGCTTGTTGCGCCGCCAATACGATGTTGGAGTTGTTCGGCAATACAAAAATGTGCTCCGCATTGACCGCTTTGATGGCTTCGACAAAATCTTCAGTCGATGGGTTCATCGTTTGTCCACCCGAAATCACGTGATCCACACGCAACTCTTTGAACATTTCCGCCAATCCCGCACCTGCCGCTACGGCAATGATGGCATATTTTTGTTTGGGTTTGCTTGGCGTACTTGCACTCAACATCACTTCATCGTGTTGTTCTTGCATGTTTTCTATTTTCAATTTCGCAAACTCTCCATAGCGTTGCCCTAGATTCAAGGCATCCCCTGGCGTCAACGTATGAACGTGAACTTTTACGATGTCATCGTCTTGTACGACCACAATCGATTCTCCGATTCTTGCCAATGCGTTTTTCAAGGCTTCTTCACGGAAGTTTTTCATACCGACTTCAGACAACCGAATGATGAATTCCGTGCAATAGCCGAACTCTTCGCTCTCCATTGCACTGCCCGCGCTTACTTCCACATTGTCGCCTTGCGCTTCTTTTGGAATGGGATTTCCTTCCAAAGCCGCTTTCAAGCCTTCCAAAATGAGGTAAAGTCCCGCTCCACCGCTGTCCACTACGCCCACTTCTTTCAAAACCGGCAATAGTTCAGGTGTATTTTTCAAGGAGATGGCTGCTTCATGCAACAACGTGTTCATCACATCGTGCAAGCTCATCGCATCATTGTCTTCGAAAATCGCCAAGGTTTGATCGCTGGATTCGCGGATGACCGTCAAGATGGTTCCTTCCACCGGACGCATAACCGCTTTGTACGCAACGACTTTCCCGTTGACAAACGCATGTGCAAAATCATGTGCACTTAAGGTTTCCAAATGTTCTACGCTTTGGGCAAATCCACGGAAAATTTGAGATAAAATAACCCCAGAGTTCCCACGAGCCCCCATCAACAAGCCTTTGGACAATACTTTCGCAATTTCACCTACGGATTGCGAGTTTTTCTGCAAGGCTTCTTTGACCCCCGCATTGAAGGTGAGGGACATGTTTGTGCCCGTATCTCCATCTGGTACTGGAAAGACATTGAGCGCATCAATTTTTGTATAGTTGTTTGTTAGATTGTTTGCTGCACTTTCCAGCATCGATTTAAATAATTCACTATTGATTTTTTCCATATTTGCTTCCTTACTTCATTACTCGAACTCCTTGAACGTATACATTGATTTGATTGAAATTCAATTCCAATGTTTTTTCAAGGATGTATTTCACTTTCTTTTGCACTTCATGAACCACCTCAGAGATTTTCACTCCATGTGAAACGATAATATATAAATCCAAATCGATAAGGCCGTCTTTTGAACGTACGACAACCCCTTTACTGTAGTTTTCTCTTTTTAGGATTTCTGCCAATCCGTCTTTGAATAGTTTTTGGCTTGCCATACCAACAACCCCATAGCATTCACTGACTACACCACCCGCCAAATTGGCAATGGCTTCGGTAGAGATATTGATATTACCATATTCTGTATTTTTCTCGATTGTCATAAGAATCCTCCTTACACATAGTTAGTATATCAAACTTCCTTTGGTATTTCAATTTAATATCCTTAACGCCATTCCGAGCAGTTTTGCGAGATAATGGCATCATTGGGTCCATCCAAATACAAACAGCGATTGTTTGCATGCAGCGAGGGATAGATCGCGCTGACCTTATTCAACAAAGGCAAAGAACGCATGCTGCTAAAGATTTGCAGTCCTTCTTGGGTCACAATTTTGAGCATCGTATCATCAAAGCTGGTTGCATACGGCCCAATTTCCGAAAGGGTCGCAATGACTTGCGAATCGATGGTTTGCAGGATTTGGGAAAGCTCTTCGCGTTGTGAAGGTTCAAAATCATGCAACAAGGGTACATACGCCACCAAATCCAACATGGATTCCTCGATCAAAAAGGTCTCTCCTTTTTGGGTCATGACATACGGTTCATCCTCGATGAAGTAGCCAATCAGCGGCGTCAGCGCCACATCGACCTTGACGCGACGGCGCAAATCCTTTTGCACCGACACCGACTCCACTAAGGGAACCGTAGCCGCTTTGCTTTCCAACATCGCGGGATTCACCAACAAAAACGGCGTTTGCGAAGACAAACCCATCGCATGTAGCAGGGTTTCTTCGGCATAAAAGGCATTGCCCGTTACCTCGATGCTGCTTACTTGCAATGCCGAACTAAACGTTAGGGCCAACAAGCTTGCAAAGGCAAGTCCAATCGTCAAGGCATTGTGTTGCCGCACTTTTTTGCGGTTGCAGCGTTCTTGTTCGAGTTGGTTGGCCAACAGGGTTTTGGTATTATCAGGGTTTACGACTAGGATGTGGTCGTGTTCTAGTGGGTGTCGTCCCAATTGAATAGCTCCACTTCCAACTGCAATTCCACATGATACGCGTCGTACACCGCATGCTGGATTTCTTCCATCAACGTACGCAAATCCGTTGCACTGGCATTGTCTGCGTTGATGATGAAATTGCAATGTTTCTCCGATACTTGTGCGCCCCCGACACGTTTTCCCCGATAATGTAAGTCTTCAATCAATTTCCAAGCGGCATGGCCTTCTGGATTTTTAAAGGTAGAGCCGGCGCTTTTCGCACTGTACGGCTGCGCAATCATACGACGCTCCTTACGCGAATTCATCAAAGCCAAAATATCAGCCGGATCTTTTGGCGTGAAGTGAAGCTTGACTGCAAGCACGACCCAATCCTTTTCCTTTAGAATAGAGTAGCGGTAGCGAAATGCCAACTGCGATGCTTCCACCCATTCAATTTTGCCATCTCTGTACAATTGGACTTGCGTGGTAATGGCAGCCATATCTGAATTGTAGGCCCCCGCATTCATGAAGATGGCACCGCCGATGGTTCCTGGAATCCCACTGGCAAATTCCATGCCACTTAGTCCGGCTTCCATGGCTTGAAAGCTGGTCGCAATCAGGGAAGCCCCTGCGCCGACAATCATTTCGTGTTCTTTGATGGTATGTCCATGAAAATAGCGTTCCAACGAAATGACGACGCCTTCATAGGGAGCATCCGAACACAACAAGTTCGACCCGCGCCCCAACACCTTGTGTGGGATATTGTTTGCATTCAAAAAGCCCATTAACTCTGCCAGCTTTTCGGCATGATACGGGTGGATCACATACGCAATGGATCCTCCGACGTGAAACGAAGTACGCTTTGCAAAACTTGCCTGTTCTTCGACATCACCATATTTTTTAAGTTGTTTCAACCATTCCATATTATTCCCTCACTACCTTCTTCATCAGCGCAATCAACGCTTGCGCACTATCGGGTTTGCCTAGGGCAAACGCATGCGCGCATAGCGAGGCGTGCAGCTGTTCGTTTTCTAGAATGCCTCGCACTTTCGCTTCTAGTGCTTGTTTGTTTACCGCTTTTTCTTCCAACATTTCGCATGCCTGTTGTTCATACAAGGCCAAGGCATTGTAATATTGGTGGTTGTTGGCCACATAAGGACTAGGAATCAAAAGGGCTGCTACCCCTTTGGCACAAATCTCAGCCGCCGTAGTGGCACCCGCACGACAAATCAACAAGTCGACTTTGTCCAAAATGGCCAGTTGGTCAATATAGTCCACCACGACCACACTGCTGTTGGCAAAAAGTTGCTTGGTCTGTTCATAATGGGCTTTGCCGCTGACAAACACGACGTTATAGTCTGTGGCCAAATCCTCAAGGGATTCCGACATGATTTTGGCGACACTGCTTGAACCTAGTGAGCCCATGACAATCAAAATGACCTTTTTGCTTTGATCAAGGTGCAAGCGTTCAAAGGCCGCCGCATCAAAGTGGTACGTTGCAACTTCACTGGCACGTGGATTGCCCAAAGACACCACCTTGTCTCCATATTGGCTGGCAACCCCATCATAGCAGACCACGATGCGATCCGCATTGGCTGCCACGGCTTGATTCGCTTTGCCGAAAATGGAATTTTGTTCGTGGATGATGGTTTTACATCCCACATGTTGGGCTGCCAACAACACCGGCGTTGAGACGTATCCCCCAAATCCGATGCATAGGTCTATGCCCTCTTTTTTTATAATCGCGCGTGCCTGCCAATAGGCTTTGGGCAATAGCGCCAAGGCTTTTAGTTTGTCTACGAGTGAACCTGCCAACCCCTTGGTTTGCAGTCCATAAAAACGATAGCCGCGTTGTGGAATCAGTGTCGCTTCCATGCGATCATGATTGCCGACAAACACCACTTCATGGGGTTCACGGTCTAGTTCGAGAAATTTCGCTAAAGAAAGGGCTGGATAAATATGACCACCCGTCCCTCCTGTTGTGATTAGTACTTTCAAATGCATCACTCCTTAGCCTTTATTATAACATACCAACGCCACCTCAACCATAAAAGTTCTTAGAAACACATGGCATTCACGCTTTTGTTTCCCCCTTTTTCACCCTTGAGGGACCACTCTTAGAATCGTTAGGCATGCACATTCCAAACTTGTTTGGTAAAGTAGGTACAGGGAGGATTACGATGAAACATTTACTTCGAATCAGTGCAGGGTATACCCTGTTCGCTTTGCTAGCTGGGGTCTTTTACCGAGAGTTCACCAAACTCAACGCCTTTGAAGGAACCACAGCCCTTTCCGTTTTACACCCACACGCCTTGGTATTAGGGGCCTTTGTCCCTCTACTGTTGATTGCATTGGAGCATACGCTGCCCATCTTGCAGCAAAAAGGCTACAAGTGGTTTATGGCTTTCTATCAAAGCGGTTTGCTTCTTACTTTGAGTTTGCTGACGTTGCGTGGGGTATTGCAAGTCTTGCAGACCCCACTTACCAACGGCCAATCCGCAGCCATTTCCGGCATTGCGGGACTTGGACACATGAGCATTGCAGTGGGGTTCTTCTTGTTGTATCGCTTGTGGTTTCGCGCACTGCAAACCAAATAGCAAAAGAAAAACGTGGGCTTCCACGTTTTTTTGTTGTTTAGAGATCGATGTGCACTTCTACGGTTTCCACTTCCTCTACCGGATGCACTCGGCTATGCTCTGGCGATTCGATGAGGGTCAAAATGCGGATGTTTCCAAACACCGCACTCGCATTGACGTTGAGCGAGTACAACGCATTGGGATTGGGGTTGTAGCTGACATTGCCCAAGACATTGTCTTCTTTGAGCGAAACGAAGACCGCTTCATTCACAATCAAAGTCAAACTGCCAAACACACTTTCCAATTCAATCCATTCGGTATCGCGTAAATCACAAGCACTCAAGTCAACTTCCAAATTCCCAAACACCGCCTCCAAATGAGCCGTTGTCAAATGCGTATTCAACGCAATGTTTTTGGATGAAAACACTGCCGAGGTTGAATAGTTGGGGGTTTGGTTTTTCTCTACAGTATCATAGGAAATGGGACGATGAAGGCGGGAATTGCGATTGACAAAAATCAAATTCACGCCAATTAAGATCAACGCGAGGGAAAAAATCATCGGCAACGTAATCGCAAAGGTAATCAAGCGCTGTTCACGCAAGAAGAAGTACACCCCAGCTCCTAGCAAGATGAAATTGCCCATGCGCACGCCGGATTGAATGATGCTATACAACGCAGGAATGATCAAAAACAAGGTCCACCATCCAGCAAAGAATACGCTGAAATTCCACCAGCCAAAAGCATTGCCCAAGTAGCCGACACCAACCAAAATCAATAAAATACCCAAGATTATATTAAACGATACGCGTTTCATTTTGATTCCTCCACATTTTTTCTTTAGTTTATCACTATTTCTTCCATTTTTCAACGATTGGTAGTTGACATCCTTTTCACAAACTTCTATCATTTAGATAACAATCGAAATGAACGATTCATTGGATTGGGAAAGGGAGCGTGCTATGCTAAACGATACGTTTCACGCCTTAAATGATGAAACCAGGCGAAAAATCATCCATTTGCTCAAAGGACAGCCGATGAGTGCGGGTGACATTGCCAAGCAATTTGCACTTTCCCCCGCAACCGTATCCCATCACTTGTCGATTTTGAAAAAGTGCGATTTGGTGAGCGATATCCGGGAGGGAAAGTATATTTACTACGAATTGAATCTAAGCGTTATTGATGAGTTATTGCTCTTTTTTACGCATTTGAAAGGAGATTCTCATGAAAGCTAAAGTAGGTGTTTTGTGGGGCATTGTCGGCCTAGCACTGCTCATCGCGGTGGTTGCCTATCCCCAATTGCCCGAGACGATTCCCACCCACTTCAATGCATATGGGGTGGCGGATCAGTATGCCTCGTCTGCGATGGTGTTTACCTTCCCGCTTATGATGACGCTATTTGGGCTACTGTTTCAGTGGTTGCCCAAAATTGACCCACTCAAAGCATCGTATAAACGCTTTGCGAAAAGTTATCTGACGATCCAAATCATATTCATGCTTTTTTTCCTGGGCATGGAACTGTTGCTCATCGCTTCAAGTCGCGAATCGGAACTGGTGATGGGAAACAAGCTTATTTTGTTGATGACAGGATTCTTGTTTATGGGCCTTGGCAATGCCATGCCCAAATTCAAAAGCAACTTCTTTGTTGGCATTCGTACCCCCTGGACGCTGCGCAGCAGCCAAACCTGGTATGAAACCCACCGCTTTTCTGGCAAAGTCTGGTTTGTGGGAGGGCTGTTGTGCCTGCCTGCCATGAGCTTGCCCATTGAAGGACAAACCCTAGTCTTACTCCTTGTTCCTGCAGGGTGTGGGATTCTGTCCGTCGTATATTCGTATTACTCATATAAAAAAGGAGAACAACCAAATGATTGAACTTAAAAATGTTAGCAAATCGTTCAACGGCAAAACCAAAGCCGTGGACAACCTTTCCATTACGTTACAACCTCGTGAAATCGTAGGATTCATTGGACCCAACGGCGCGGGAAAAACCACAACCATCAAAATGCTTGCGGGAATCCTAAAAAAGATGAAGGACAGATTTTGGTCAACGGCATCGACTTGGATGAAAACCCATTGGGTGTGAAAAAACAATTGGGTGTCGTCATGGACAATCCGGATGTCTTCTTGCGTCTAAAAGGCATGGAGTACTTGAACTTTATGGCGGATTTGTATGACGTGGACAAAAACGTGCGCGTTGAACGCATTGAAACGTATGCCAAAGCGTTGGAGATGGAACATGCCCTTGGTGATAAAATCATTTCCTATTCCCATGGGATGCGTCAAAAAATCGTATTGATTGGCGTGCTGTTGTGCAATCCAAGTTTGTGGGTTTTGGATGAGCCCCTCACCGGTTTGGATCCCCAAAGTGCTTTTGTCCTAAAAAATTTGATGAAGGAACATGTGGCGCGTGGCAACTCGGTTTTCTTCTCAACCCACGTTTTGGAAGTTGCCGAAAAACTATGCGATCGCATCATCATCATCAACCATGGCCACATCATTTTTGAAGGGACCTTGGAAAAACTTCGTGCCTTGCACCCTGAATATGACAACTTGGAAGAACTCTTCCTAAAGGTAACGGCTCATGCATAAGTTTTGGTTGCTGACAAAAACCCTCTACAAAAACACCCATTCTTTTGGCAACAAAAAGCAATTGGTCCTGTATTTGGTTTTAGGGATTGCCTTTCTTCCCTCCTTGGCTGGTGTAGCAGCCGCCTTTGTCTATGGGTACGATTTGCTCGCTCCATTGCAAATGGAGAGCACCATCTTGATTATGGGCTTGTTTGTGGCGACCTTCTTTGTTTTTACCGTCGCTTTGTTTTTCACTCCTTCCTTGCTCTTTTTTGGAAGTGACAACGAAGGCTTGCTTTTTTTGCCCGTAACGCCGCT
>JBOGAI010000193.1:0-1956 GCA_051655665.1 Erysipelotrichaceae bacterium
AATCACACCAAAAGAAATTTTACTTGTATCTTTGATAAACAAATACCAGCCAACTCCATGAAGCAATTCATGAACGATGATGCTTCCAAACATAAACACAAACAAGGCAAAAGTGGTTCCAAGATCAAACCACATCGTAGAGGCAGGTACTAGTGCCCCATATAGGAATACCGCAATAATTGCCAATGGTCCCGCCGTCACAAAAGCCATGACATTGGCTTTCACAACCCCAATCGTACAATTGTGTTCGATATAGTTTTGTTCCTTATAGTAAGCAGAATGCTGCGCAAAGATGGCTTCTCGTTTAGATTGTTCCATAGTGTACTCCCCTTTTTACCCATTATATCACACAAAGCATGTTGAGACAAAAAAAGAGTGGATTCACTCCACTCTTTCGCACAGTAAGGTACACAACAATCTTTGCCATGGGTATGCGCACACAGCTTTCCACTGCCATTTCACTTGTTTGTCTGCATCCTCAGTGTCCCCTTGGATCCAAACGGGTACATGGCTACAATCGAGATATCAGATCAATGACGGAGCATGTTTGCATCCAAGCTAACGGGTAAGGGTTCCACTTTTTCAGGATAGCGTAATCCGTCCCCTTCCATCGCATATGCAATCATCGCATCAATTGAAGGTGGGTCGTTGTTGACAAAAGCATCCCTAGCAACCTCTACCCCTTCTAATGGGGGTAAAACGAAAATATAATTATGAGCAAACGCTTTGGACTTGATCTGCTTTAGTGAGGGAAAAGCTTGGAAATCTTCAAGCAAATTATGCGCAAAAGCTCTTTCATGAATACATTCTAGGTAAACGGGCAATTTCACATGAATAAGCCCTTTTCCTTCAAAAGCACTACTCCCGATTGCTTTTACCCGTATCCCGCGAATTTTAGTGGGAATCTTGAGCTCTTTGTATATGTTGCCATGATAAGCCAAGATGGTGCCTTCCTCGTCAATATCAAAAAACTCTCCCTCGGGAAATTCATTCCACATGAATTCCTCCAATTGATTCCTTGTTTTTATGTGGAATTCTTTCACGCTTTGACTCCATTCCATCAACAACAATTCACGATCCGTATCATCCAGTGGAGGCAATTTGGCCAAAAGGCCATATCGGTCTTGTTCCCACATTTGCTTGAGCTCATGCGGTTCCAATTTCAAATCACTATTTTCATAATGTACCGCAAAATGGTACATTTCCGCCCCACTACGAAATTCAGGGATGCGATAAAGGGTATCAAATCTTAGATTCAGGTCATCAAAATGGCGGCTCATTATAGTCTCCTTTTCAACTTTGTAGATTCCTTTTTGTGGAATTTATAACATATTGACATAATTCTATCATAAAAGAGCATGCTGTGAAAATATATTTTTCACAAATGTTGTGCATACCTTTCTTCAAACAACCAATGATTTCTGCGAGTCCAAACGAGATGATTCTGCTAAGTGCGGTTATCAAAATCCGTACCACGAAATTGTCTTCATCTTTAATTACACTTCCTCCCCTGCAATATTCCCTCCTCAAAGGTACAAAAAATGGAGGATTATGCTCCTCCACTTCTTCATTACGCATCCTCTACTGAAAATGTTTCCGTCAGCATTCCTTTGATTTCCGTAATCGATTGTCCCTCTTTTCTCAATGACCCAATACATTCCAATCGCTTCAAGTTTTCAACACGCTTGTATCTTCTTGTCAGCTTTTGCTCCGTGGGTTCATAGCGCAGCATCCCTTCTTCGGTGTAATGCTTAAGGGTACTATAGCGAACGTTTGAAAGTCGAACAAGTTCACCAATCGTCACCAATTCGGATGTGGAAATGACATCCATACTTCTTTGCCGTGCCATGTTAACTAGTGTAGTGAAGAGGATACCAGCATCGCCGTTATGGCTGCCATCATCCCCTCAATTTGTTCCACCATTGCTTTCATTTCTTGGTTTTTTGTGGAGTTTCT
>JBOGAI010000194.1:0-10863 GCA_051655665.1 Erysipelotrichaceae bacterium
AACATACCTATCAAGCCCTTGGGTCATTGGCGTCAGTGGGGGCAGCGACTCGATGTACTTGCTTGAGTTGGCCCGCCAATCGCAATTGCAGGTGCATGTGGCCCACGTCAACTATGGCGTGCGCGCAAATGCAAAGCACGAAACCGCTTTGGTGGAACACTACTGTTTGCGCCACGGCATCCCGTTTACCACGCTTCATGCGCCCACGCTCAAACAAGGCAATTTTCAAGCCCAAGCAAGAGCACTCCGTTATGCTTTCTATGAACGTTTGGTTCAAGAAACGCACGCCAAAGGAGTGCTTTTGGCGCATCATCTCGACGATCATTTGGAAACCTACTTGCTGCAAACCAAACGCCATCAACAAGTGACATGGTGGGGCTTGCGCGAAGCAGGCTTTGTAGGGTCGCTCTACTGCGTGCGCCCGTTATTGAATCACAGCAAACAAGACATTCTAAGTGCCTGCAAAGAGCAGGGCATTGCGTATTTGGATGATGAATCCAACTTTTCTACCAAGTATGCACGCAACAAAGTACGCCTTGAGGTGGTGCAACACCTTACGTGCGAGCAAAAGCAAGAACTGCTTGCTATCATTGAAAAGCGCAATCAAGCCCTTGCGTTGTTACAAACGCAAGCGCTCGCGATGATTGTCAATCGCCGTGTCGTGCGCAAGCAGTGGTTGCGTTTAGAGCCAGACTTGCAACGGGAAGTGGTCATTCAGTTGCTGCTCGAAGCCCGTTGTTACAATTTAAAAGGGCAAAAAATTGAAGATATTTTGAAACTACTCTATAATGAAAAAAACTGGCGTTATACCTTAAATACAAAACAAATTTTGGTTTGTGAATATGGAAGCTTGTATGTCGACAGTGAATCTTCGGTGCACTTTTCCTATCAGCTAGATGCGCTTGCGCCGATGCAATCCCCGTACTTTGTGCTTTCTTTGGATGAAACACAGGGTCAAGGCTTTGGGGTTACGGCCGCGGATTTTCCATTGACACTTCGCTCGGCACGACAAGGCGATCGCATCAAACTGAAGTATGGAAGCAAGAAAATTCATCGATGGTTCATCGACCATAAGATTCCGCACCACGAGCGCATGCGTTGGCCTGTGGTGGAAAATGCGCAAAAAGAAATCATTTTTGTGCCGGGAATTGGGTGTGATATTTCACATTACTCTTATAATCCCTGTTTGTTTATGGTAAAATGTACCTAGTATTAGGAGGAATAGTATGCATCAAAATGTGAAAGAAATATTGATTTCTGGAGAAGAAATTACCCAACGTTGTAAAGAATTAGGAGCACAAATCACTGCGGAATACAAAGCCAAAGGAGAAGTGCCTCTACTTGTCGCATTGCTTCGTGGTTCCGTTCCATTCTTGGCGGAACTGATTCGTTATATCGATTTGGACATCGAGTATGACTTCATGGATGTTTCCAGTTATGAAGGTACAGAATCCATTGGTGACATTCGTATTTTGAAAGACTTGGATACTTCCATCAAAAACGTACCGATTTTATTGGTCGAAGACATTGTCGACACCGGTCGTACGTTGGAAACCGTTACGCGTTTGTTGTACAACAAAGGAGCTAAAGAAGTAAAAGTGGTTTCCTTGTTGGATAAACCTTCTCGCCGTGTTGTGGAAATTGATGCCGACTATGTTGGATTTACCATCGACAATCACTTCGTAATTGGATTTGGTCTTGATTATGACCAAAAGTACCGTAACTTAGGTTATGTAGGCATTTTGAAGGACGAGGTGTACAAATAATCCCTAGGAGGTAATATAGGATGAAGAAAAATCGTTTTATAAACATTATCCCATACATACTTGTGTTGGCGGTAATGTTCAGCTTGTTCACGTACTCGTCTGGTTCTTCAACCAAGCGCTTCACGTACAACGAATTCCGCACGGTAGCAGAAGAGTTGAAGTTTGATGCTGTCAATGTGTCCGTTGGACCAGCCGTTGTAACGGTAAGTGGAACCTACTTGGATTCGAAAAGCCAAAAAGTAAGTTTTACCGTCAATGTACCAAACAACCAAAATGAAATGGATTGGTTGACCGATGTACTCGATACCGGCACGGTAAACATCGTAGATCCCAATGCATCCAATTTCTTTTTGGATTTGCTGATTAACCTTTTGCCTTTGGTCTTCTTTGGAGGTTTGGCGTTCTTGCTGTTCTCTCGTATGGGCAGTGGGGGACAAAACAAGGCCTTTGAATTTTCAAAATCACGCGCAAAAATCGAAAGTGATGTGCAAATTCGCTTTTCCGATGTAGCAGGATGTGATGAGGAAAAAGAAGAAGTCAAAGAAATCATTGATTACTTGAAAGATCCACAGCGTTTCTCTGAAATGGGCGCGCGCATTCCGAAGGGGATGTTGATGGTGGGTCCTCCAGGGACAGGGAAAACCTTGTTGGCCAAAGCCGTTGCGGGAGAAGCCAACGTGCCGTTTTTCTCCATTTCCGGTTCCGACTTCGTAGAGATGTTTGTCGGTACAGGGGCGAGCCGTGTCCGCGATATGTTTAAAAAAGCCCACCAAGTGGCCCCATGTATCGTCTTCATCGATGAAATCGATGCTGTAGGACGCCAACGTGGTGCGGGTCTTGGAGGCGGAAACGACGAACGCGAACAAACCTTGAACCAACTTTTGGTTGAAATGGATGGAATGGGAGAAAACAAAGGGATTGTCATCATTGCGGCAACCAATCGCCCAGACGTTCTTGACCCTGCGTTATTGCGTAGTGGACGTTTTGACCGTCAAATTACCGTGAACTTACCAGACAAAAAAGGACGTACCGAAATTTTGGCGGTCCATGCACGTAATAAAAAATTAGCGGATGATGTTGTTTTGGAAAACTTGGCAAAACGCACCCCTGGCTTCTCTGGAGCGGACTTGGAAAACGTGTTGAACGAGGGGGCCATCTTGGCAGTGCGTGACAAACGCACCAAAATTACGATGGCCGACTTGGATGAAGCGATTGACCGCGTCATTGCCGGGCCTGCGAAAAAATCCAAAACTTACACGCCACAAGAGAAAAAATTGGTCGCGTATCATGAAACGGGTCATACCATTATTGGTTTGAAGTTGGAAAGTGCCAATATGGTTCAAAAAGTAACCATCATTCCACGTGGAACGGCAGGAGGCTACAACCTCATGACCCCACGCGAAGAAAAAATGTTTGCAAGCAAAGCCGATTTGAAAGCGAAAATCACGGGGTACTTGGGTGGACGCGTTGCTGAAGAAATCGTCTTCGGTGAAATTTCAACGGGGGCAAGCAACGACATTCAAGAAGCAACCAAAATTGCGAAATCGATGGTCCGCTCTTATGGAATGAGTCGTTTGGGGCCAATCCAATACGACGAAGGAAGTCAAAATGTCTTCTTGGGTCGTGATTACAGCAGCAATGCCAATAACTACTCAGGTCAAATTGCCTTTGAAATCGATAAAGAGGTGCGTGAAATCATCAACGAATGTTATGAAACAGCACGTGAGCTCATTATGGAAAACAAAGATTTGATGGACTTGATTGCCAACACCTTGATTGAGGAAGAAACATTGACCAATGAACAAATCATGAATTTGGTTCACTATGGCCAGTTGCGAAATCCAAATGAACCAGTGAAGGTTGCAGAACCTGAACTTGAGGACATCGTCATGGAAGAGGTAGCCGTAGAAGCGGTGGACACAGTAAGCGTTGATGCGGATCTTGAAAGTGGAGAAGCACACAACATTGCGGAAGAAAGCGCGATTGCAGACGCCGTGATGGATGCGCAAGAGGACAAAACCGACGAAGCGTAAGCAACATAAGCAAGAACTCAAGGGAATCCTTCCCTTGAGTTCTTTTTGTTTCGATTGTACCTTGTCACCAAAATAGTGTGAAGGTTGCATAAACGGACAAAGTGTTGCATAATATTCTAGATGTATGAACACCCCTGTAATAGGGGTATTTTAAGGAGTATAAAATGGAAACAGTAAAAGTAGAACAACAACCAAATAACTTTGTAAAAGCATTGGCATGCAATGGTCGAGTCCGAATCCTTGGAGTGGATGCAACCGAAATTGCCGATACCGCACAAAAAAAGCATGACTTGTGGCCCACCGCATCTGCGGCTTTGGGAAGAACCTTGGCAGTAGGATCCATCATGGGCGCGATGTTGAAAGACAAGCATGAAAAGTTGACCATTCAAATCAATGGGAATGGTCCGATTGGAACCATCATGGTCGATGCCTATGCTGGAGGGAATGTTCGTGGCTTTGTGGGAGAACCACACACGCATTATCAATATAACGATACGAATAAACTCGCAGTTGGCATTGCAGTAGGAAACCAAGGGATGCTGAAAGTCATCAAGGACATGGGCATGAAAGAAAACTTTGTGGGACAAGTGGAATTGCAAACAGGAGAGATCGGAGACGATTTTGCCTATTATTTTGCAGTGAGTGAACAAACCCCTTCCATTGTATCTTTGGGAGTCCTTGTCGATACTGACAACTCGGTTATGGCAGCGGGTGGATTAATCATTCAAATGATGCCAGATGCCCAGGAAGAAGATATCGTGAAAACAGAGCAATTGCTTCAAACCCTAAAGCCGATGTCAACCTTGTTGCATGAGGGTCAAACCATCCAACAAATCGTTCAAGGCTTGTATGAAGATGTTGAAATCGCAGAAGAAAGCCATACACACTTTCATTGCGGTTGTTCAAGAGAAACCATGAAACGTGCCTTGCTGACCATCCAACCAAGCGAAGTAGAGGCGATGATTGATGAGGATCAAGGAGCGGAAATCATTTGTCATTTCTGCAATACTTCCTATGAATTTGACGAACAAGAATTGCGCGACTTAGTAGCATTCGCCGCAAAATATGGAAAAAAATAATGAAGTGGAAGATTCGTGACGTCGAAATCAGCAATCAAATTGTTGTAGCGCCGATGGCCGGGATTAGCAATGCGGCCTTTCGGACGATTTGCAAACAATTTGGAGCGGGTTTGATTTATGCCGAAATGGTATCGGACAAAGCATTGGTATACAAAAACGAGCGGACCATCGGGATGACGGAAGTGGCGCCTGAAGAACATCCGCTGTCCATGCAGCTGTTTGGCAGTGAGGTAGCGTCCATGGTAGCGGCAGCCAAAATCATTGACACGCAATCGGACTGCGAAATCATCGACATCAACATGGGCTGTCCCGTACATAAAATCATCAAAAACAATGCGGGGGCAGCCTTGATGAAAGATCAAGAGTTGGCGGTAGCCATCGTGAAAAACATTGTAGACAACGTATCCAAACCCGTCACTGTCAAAATTCGTGCAGGCTGGGATATGGATAATCGCAATGCGGTTGTTTTTGCGCAAGCGTTGGAACAAGCGGGTGCAAGCGCCATTGCGGTACACGGTCGTACCCGTAAACAAATGTATGAGGGCAAAGCGGATTGGGACATCATCCGACAAGTCAAACAAGCGGTATCGGTTCCGGTCATTGGCAATGGGGACATTAAAACCCCTGAAGATGCAAAGCGAATGCTTGAAGAAACCGGTTGTGATGCCGTCATGATTGGACGAGGGGTATTGGGGGATCCGTATGTGTTGCGTCAAATCGAACACTATTTGGAAACCGGAGAACAACTGCCACCCCTTAGCGTCGATGAGCGTTTCGCCTTGGCGAAAGAACATGCACAAAAATTGATTGCGCTAAAAGGGGAAGTGGTCGGAATGAAAGAGATGCGTGGTCATGCCGCATGGTACCTCAAGGGATTGAAAAACTCTCATCGTGTAAAAGATTTCATTTCACAAATGAAAACTTATGAAGAATTTGTTATAATAATGGAGCAATATCACCACGCCTTAACTTGTGAGGAGTGGGGATGGTTAGAAAAGTAGGTGTACATATGGAAAATAACTTAACAGAACAAGAACTCGTGCGCCGCGAGAAAATGCAAGAATTGGTGGAAAAGGGCATCGCGCCTTTTGGTCAACGCTTTGACCGCACTCACCGTTCTGGTCAAATTTTCGCCGCTTATGAAGCAATGAGCAAGGAAGAATTGGCAGAGAATCCAATTGTCGTAAAAGTGGCGGGTCGTATCATGACACGCCGTGACCAAGGGAAAGCAGGTTTCATGCACATCCAAGACGTGGATGGACGCATTCAAATTTACGTGCGCAAAGACACTGTCGGAGAAGACAGTTTTGAATTGTTTAAAAAAGCCGATTTGGGTGACATCGTCGGAATCGAAGGGGTGGTGTTCAAAACCAACCATGGAGAATTGTCCATCAAGGCACAGGTGTACACGCACTTGACCAAAGCACTTCGTCCATTACCGGAAAAATTCCATGGATTAACGGACATTGAAGAACGTTATCGACGACGTTATGTGGATTTGATCATGAATGAAAATTCCAAACACATCGCCTTGACACGCCCTAGAATCATTCGTGCCATCCAAAACTTCTTGGATAACGAAGGGCTTGTGGAAGTGGAAACCCCTGTGCTACAACCCATTTTGGGGGGAGCAGCGGCAAGACCATTCGCAACGCACCACAATACGTTGGATATGCCGTTCTACATGCGTATCGCAACCGAATTGCCACTCAAGCGTTTGATCGTGGGTGGTTTGGAAGGCGTCTATGAGATTGGACGATTGTTCCGTAACGAAGGAATGGACGCAACCCACAACCCTGAGTTTACAACCGTTGAAGCATACCTTGCCTACTCCGATATGGAAGGCATGATGGACTTGGTTGAACGCTTGATGGAAAGTGTATCCATGAAGGTATTGGGTACAACCGATGTAACATGGAAAGACAAAACCATTTCATTGAAAGCGCCATTTACGCGTTTGCACATGGTTGACGCAATCAAAGAAGCAACGGGGGTGGACTTCTGGCAAGAAATGAGTTTTGAAGCGGCTGCTGCCCTTGCAAAACAACACCATATCGAAGTGGAACCACACCATACCGGTGTAGGGCACATCATCAACTTGTTCTTCGAACATTTCTGTGAAGAAAAAATTGTACAACCTACGTATGTATATGGACATCCAGTGGAAATTTCTCCATTGGCGAAGAAAAATGCGCAAGACCCACGCTTTACCGATCGCTTTGAATTGTTTATCGACAGCAAAGAGTATGCCAATGCATTCTCGGAGTTGAATGATCCAATCGATCAAAGAGAGCGTTTCGAAGCCCAAGTAGCAGAACGTGAACGAGGGAACGACGAAGCCAATGAAATGGACGTGGATTACGTCGAGGCATTGGAATATGGACTGCCACCTACCGGTGGGGTTGGTCTTGGAATTGATCGTTTGATTATGTTGTTGACGAATTCGCAAACCATTCGTGAGGTCATTTTGTTCCCTCATATGAAAAACCGTACCGAATAAGCGAAAAGGCCAATCCCAATCAAGGGATGGTCTTTTTTTTGTTCAAATGATTTGCATGTGGCGTATGGATGAGTATACTCAGTAGCAGGAGGAAGATATTATGAAACCAAAAATGACAAAAATTACAATTGTAGGAACCGGCTACGTAGGGGCAGCAACCGCGTTTGCACTGGTGGATGCAGGTCTTGCAACTGATATGGTACTGATTGACGTAAACCCGGACAAAGCCATGGCAGAAGCCTTGGATATTTCACACGGGGCGGCGTTTATCAAAAGTGTAAACATTCGCAGTGGTACGTATGAAGACAGTGCCAACTCGGACTTGGTCATCATCACGGCGGGGATTGGACCAAAAGTCGGCGAAACCCGCTTGGACATTTTGGCCAAAAACCTGGTGGTTTTTGAATCCATTGTGCCTCAGGTCGTAAAATATTCGCCAGAAGCCATTTTGTTGGTTGTATCCAACCCGGTGGACATCTTGACCCACTTGACTTGGAAACTTTCAGGACTTCCCAAACATCGTGTCATCGGCTCGGGTACTGTCTTGGACAGCTCTCGCCTGAAACAATCCCTCGGGGATTATTTTGATATCGACGCACGCGACGTCAACGCCTTTATTGTGGGAGAACATGGCGACAGTGAAGTGGTAGCGTGGAGTTTGGCAAGTATTTCAGGCATGCGTTTGGACGATTATTGTTCCTTGAATGCAGCCCATTGTGACCTTACCATGAAAGAAGACATCGCCTTGCAAGTCAAACGAGCTGGGTTTGAAGTGCTGAACCGCAAAGGCTATACCAATTATGCCATTGCCTTGGCATGCCGTCGTATTGCCGAAGCCATCATCCGCGATGAACATTCGATTTTGACGGTTTCTACGTACTTTGACGGCCAATATGGCATCGAGGATGTGTATTTGGCAAATCCATGCGTCATTTCCCGCAATGGGGTCGAACGGTTTATTACGTTGCCGCTGGATGCCACCGAACAAGAAAAATTAGTTGAATCGGCGACTGTTTTGAAAACGGCAATGTCATCCGTGAACTAGAGGAGCAATCCTCTTTTTCTTTGGTTCTTAGAATGGATCAAGAAAAAGGGGTGGGAATTCACACCGTATGGTTTTTTATGGGGGATTCTAATGACAAACAGGGGGCTAATGTATTACAATGAAAGTAATATGAAGAAAGGAATTAGGGGCATGTACAAACAACAATTGATTGATCAACTCAATGCAGACATTGAGCGTTTTTTTCCACTGATTACACCAATCAAACCATCTTTTCATACCACACATGAAGGGGTTTCTCGTTTAGTAATGTTGGATCGCTATGCGCAAAAAGATCGCGGTTTAAAAAGTTTAGCAGTAGGCAATTTGGTCGTTACCATCGTAAAAGAGGATCCCGTGTTCCCAAGTAGGGGAATTGGGATCGTCGTCGCGTTGGACAAAGAAAACCAAACCGCCGTTGTGGAATTGGAAGAGGAATGGCGCGCTTCTTTGGAAGAAGCCAGCGAAATTCAAAGCGGCCAAATCACACGCAAATGGAGTGCCATCGACAAACCGTTGGAGTTGTTTTTTGAACAAATCGCGGGCCGTGTTGGACACGCCTTGGCGGCAAGTGAAAAAAGCGAACCATTGCGTGCCGAATATGGGGCTCGTTTTAGTGAGCAAATTGCCAAAATGAACACCATTCCCGCCGGACGCGTGCTTTATGGCGCGGGTTCGGGAACGCAAGTAACGTATTTCAACTGTTTTGTTATGCCTTTTATCAAAGACAGCCGTGGCGGGATTGCGGAGCATCGCAAAGAAGTCATGGAAATCATGTCGCGCGGTGGTGGTGTCGGAACCAATGGATCTTCCTTGCGTCCCAAAGCATGCGTGGCCAAAGGCGTTGGTGGGCGCAGCAGTGGTGCGGTGTCTTGGCTCAATGACTTGGCCAACCTTACCAACTTGGTCGAACAAGGGGGGTCACGTCGCGGGGCCCAAATGATTATGATGGCCGATTGGCATCCGGACATTTTCGAATTTATCATTTCGAAAATGCAAAACCCGAAGGTGTTGAAATGGTTGTCCGACCACTCCAACAATGCCAATATTCGCAAATTGGCAAGCGACAAACTAAAATTCATTCCCCTTTCCAAACAAGAGGTGGAATTGTATGAAAGCGTCTTGTCCAATCCAACGGCAAGCGAACAACTTCTCGATTTGGCGCAAGATAAATTGCTCGACAAAGGGGCGTATGAGGTCGTAAACCCGCATTTCCTAAATGGAGCCAATATTTCCGTAACCATTAGTGATGAATTGATGGATGCGATTCAAAACGATGGAGACTTCGCTCTACGCTTCCCGGATTTGGATGTGCTAGACGAGGAACAAAAAAACTTCTACGATGCCCATTGGCATGAAATGGGGGATGTCCGTGAATGGGAACGTTTGGGCTATCCGGTCAAAACGTACCAAAAAATCAAAGCGCGCGACTTGTGGGATTTGATCAACTTCTGTGCGACCTACAGTGCGGAGCCTGGTATCTTCTTTATCGACAATGCCAATAAAATGACCAATGCGCGTGGGTATGGTCAAAAAGTCGTGGCAACCAACCCATGTGGGGAACAACCCCTGGCGCCGTATTCGGTCTGCAACTTGTCTGCCATCAACTTGGCGAACTTTGTCGACCGCTTTACCGGACAGATCAAATACGAAGAGTTGAAAGAGTGTGTTTCCTTAACCGTACGCATGCAAGACAACGTCATCGACTCTACCCCATACTTCCTTAAAGCCAATCAGGAACAAGCCTTGGGCGAACGTCGGATTGGTCTGGGCGTCATGGGCTTGCATGACATGATGATTTGGGCGAACGTGCGCTATGGCTCCAAGGAAAGTTTGGCACTCATCGACGACGTCTTTGGCACGATTGCCATGAGTGCATATACGACCAGTGTAGAATTGGCGAAAGAAAAAGGGTCCTTCCCTTATCTTAGCGACCGGGATGCCTTTGTGGAGAGTGGATATTTGCAATCCTTGCCACAAAGCTTGCGCGACGAAATCTTGAAATACGGGATTCGTAACTCCCACTTGCTGACCATTGCGCCAACGGGTTCTACTGGAACCATGGTCGGGGTGTCAACAGGTCTTGAACCATACTTCTCCTTTAGCTACTATCGCTCCGGGCGCTTGGGCAAACATATTGAGGTCAATGCGAAAATTGTGGACGACTACTTGCAAATTCACCCTCAGTTCTCCAAAGCCACCTTGCCGTCAACCTTTGTATCCGCAATGGAATTGACCCCACAAGAACACGTCAATGTACAGTGTGCAATCCAACGTTGGATTGATTCCTCCATTTCAAAAACCGTAAATGCACCACGAGGCTATTCCGTTCGCCAAGTGCAAACCATTTACGAAAGCTTGTATCAAGGAGGAGCCAAAGGGGGGACGGTGTATGTCGATGGCAGCCGTGACACGCAGGTATTGTCCTTGACCAACGACGAAG
>JBOGAI010000195.1:0-8205 GCA_051655665.1 Erysipelotrichaceae bacterium
GGGATTGCCTTGTATTTGGTGAGCAACAACCATCACGAGCGCGTCTCTACGTTTGCTGCGGAGTTGGATGTACCCATTTATCCCTTTGCGAAAAAACCGTTAAAAGGAACATACCGTCGTATTTTGGCGGATTCAAAAGTGCCCGCGAATCAAATTGCGGCCTTGGGCGATCAATTGTTGACCGATGTTTTGGGAGCCAATCGAATGGGCATGCTGGCCATGTTGACCAAACCCATCGCCCAAAAGGATTTGAAAGTGACCAAAATCAATCGTGTGCTGGAAAACCTCGTGTTTGCCAGGCTGGCACGCAAGAAAAAACTAATCAAAGGAGAATATTATGACTAAACAATGTATGGGCTGTGGTGCTACACTACAGTACGATCAACCAGAAAACTTAGGGTATACACCCAAACCCGATGCATTGTTGTGTCAACGCTGTTTCCGTATTCGTCATTATGATGATGTCATGATTTCGATGCAACAAGGACTCGACAACCAGAAAATCTTGGGTGCCATTGCGCAAATGGACGCACTGATTTTGTGGGTGGTGGATGTGTTTGATTTGGAAGCCAATGTGGTGCATGGCATCAACCGTCACTTGGCGGGCAAAAACATCGTCTTGGTTGCGACCAAACGTGATTTGTTGCCGGACAATTTGGGCAATGAAAAGTTATCCAAATTCATCTTCCGTCGCATGAAACAGCTCGACATCAACATTCAAGGGCTCGTGATTACCGGTGACCTGCACCAATTCAATGCGAAAAACAACGCGTCGGTGGAAGAAATTCGCCGTGCGATCCACCACTATCGTGAAAGCGGCAACGTGGTGGTCATGGGAATGGCCAATGCCGGAAAATCCACCATGCTCAATGCCTTGCTTGGCATTGAAAATCATTTGACGACCTCACGCTATCCTGGGACTACCTTGGACTTGTTGGCTCAGGAGTATGAAGGCTATACGCTCTACGATACTCCCGGTCTCACGCGGGTGGATTCCTTACTGACGCAAATTCAGCCAAAACTGCTTAAAACCATCATTCCATACAAACAACTCAAAGCACGCAATTACCAACTCAAAGAAGATCAAAGCTTGGCCATTGGCGGGTTGGTGCGTTTGGACTTGTTTGGATGCGAACAGGCTACAGCGGTTTGCTACTTCAATGCGGCCTTGCCGGTGCATCGTTCCAAGGCGGAAAAAGCCGATGCGTTGTGGGAGAATCATTTGAATGGGTTATTGGCTCCAAGCCTTGATACCCAAAGCAGCGACATGAAAAGCTATGACTTTCATGCGTTTAAAGACAATAAAAAAATGGATGTGGTCATTCACGGACTAGGCTTCTTCACGTTATCAGGTAAAATCGATCGTGTACGAGTGTATGTCAACAAAGCGGTCAACATCACATTTAGAGAGGCGATGATGTAATGTTAAACAAGAAAGAAAAACAATTTTTGCGCTCCCAAGCGCAAACCCTGCGTCCCCTATTCCAAATGGGAAAAGACGGACTTACGGAGAATTTTATTGCAACCTTGGAAGATTCGATTTACGCACATGAACTTGTGAAAATCAATTTGTTGAAGACTTGCCCTTTGAGCGCAAATGAAGCTGCCATCGAAGTCGCAAGATTGACGGATTCCGAAGTCATTCAAGTCATCGGAAGAACGTTTGTCGTATTCCGTCAATCCAAAAAGAACAAATACGAGCTGTAATATGAAAGTGGGATTGCTCGGTGGCAGTTTTGATCCCATCCACCAAGGACATCTGTCCATCGCCAAAGCGGCGAAAGCACATTTAAAACTTGATGAAATCTGGTTTTTGCCAGCGAAACAAGCGGCATTTAAAAGGGAATCTTCTCCCTTTGAGCACCGCGTTGCGATGGTAAAGTTGGCCATTGCCCCTTATCGCAAATACCGCGTGTGTACCATCGAAGGGGAACTCGACACCCCTAGTTACACCATCGATACGATTCGCGTATTAAAAAAACGCTATCCAAAGGTGGAATTCACCTTTTTGATTGGCCAAGACCAAGTAGAAAAGCTGGATCAGTGGAAAGACATTGCAACCTTGAAAACGTGGATTCGTTTTGCTGCGGTGGCGCGCGATGCCATGGGCATCCAACATCCGGATGTGCAAAGCATTCCCATGCCAGTTGTTGCGGTTTCTTCGACCCAAATTCGCAGCAATGCGAAATTGGCGTACTTTCCCAGTGCCCTTAACGCGTATGCATCCCATCAAGGGTTGTATTTGGAGTCTAGAATCAAAGCGATGATGACCCAAAAGCGTTTCGACCATTCCAAACGGGTCGCCATTCTATGCAAAGAGTTGGCGAAATCACACGGGGTCGATGAAAACCTTGCATACGTAAGTGGCTTGTTGCACGATGTGTGCAAGCAAATGCCCTATTTGCAAGCCCAACGCTGGATTGCCCTTGTGGAGCCTGCTTTGTTGGATGCCCCCGCTGCGCTGTGGCATGGCCCAATCGGGGCGATGATGATCAAACGACAATTTAAAATCCAAGACAAAGCACTTCTTTACGCGGTAAAGATGCACGTTGTTGGTTCAACCCGTTCCGATTTGGCGATGATTTTATACATTGCCGACAAAATCGAGCCAGGACGTGGCTATGACACAAGCAAGCAAATTGCACTGGCACACCGAAATTTAAAAGAAGCATTCGCGGTTGTGAAATACGAACAACTCGAATATCTAAAAAAGGAGACGCATTAATGAATGAAATGTTAGAAATTATCCTCAAAGCAATCGACGATAAAAAAGGGGAGGATACGGTTTATTTTGATTTTACCGCAGTGAACCCCTTTATCGATTACGCGGTCATCACTTCCGCAAGCAACTTGCGCCAAGTCTATGCCATCGCAAGCAACGTAGACGATGAATTAAGCAAACACGGGATTCAAATCCGCAGTTTTGAAGGCGACAAAGATTCACGCTGGATCTTGGTGGATACAGGTTCAATCACGGTTCATGTATTCTTGCATGAAGAACGTGAATTTTACTCACTAGAAAAATTGTATGCACACCTTCCAAAGGGTAGCATCAATGTACAATAAGCTCGCCTCCTACTATGACGCTTTGGTCAAAGACGACCAAGCAACCCAGGACTGGTGTAATTTTATTGAAGCCCATACGTCCGCAACCCGCTTTTTGGAAGTGGCTTGCGGGTCCGGGGAGATCACCTTGGAACTGGCGCGCCGTGGCAAAATCATGGACGCAAGCGACCTGAGTGAACAAATGCTTGCGCAAGCGCGACTCAAACCCAATGCAGGGTTGGTCCATTTTTCGCAGATGGACTTGCGCCACTTGCCAGTTGACAAGCAATACGAAGGCATTTTGTGCCTCTGTGATTCACTCAACTACATCACACAAGAGCAAGACTTGCAAACCTTCTTTGTCAAAGCGTATGAAGCCTTGGAAGAGCGGGGAGTCTTGATTTTCGATGTGCACAGCATGGATCGACTTCAAGAATTTGAAGAAGAATTTTATGAGTGTGGCCAAATTGATGGGGTAGAATATGAGTGGAGCATAGAAGCTCACGAGGATTTGATTTACCAAAATTTCATTTTCTTTGATGAGAGCGCCAAACCGTCCTACGAACAGCACGTTCAACGTGTCTACGAGCCGATGCAACTCAAAGCGATGCTAGAAGCCGTAGGCTTTGTCGTGGAATGGTATACCGACTTTGTACACGAAGGTGTGGTCGCGGGCGAAAAAATCTTTTTTGTATGCTGGAAAGGAGCCAAACAATGATTGCAATTATTGGAGCCATGCAAGTGGAAGTCGATGCCATTTGTGCCCTGATGGAACAGGTGGAACGTCACACCATTCATCATACGGATTTTTATACCGGCACCTTAGCGCAACGCAAGGTTGTCGTGATGCGCAGTGGGGTAGGCAAAGGCAATGCGGCGATGAACACCGCAATTTTGCTTCAGCACTTTCCGGTCGATCAAATCATCAACATTGGGACCGCTGGGGGACTACTGGCGGAACAAAAGGTGCTTGATGTCGTCATTTCCGACTACGTCGTGCAACACGATTATGATACCTCTGCTTTGGATGGACCGGCTGGTTTGGGACTTCGCTTTCAAGCGAGTGCTGCCCTCATCGAAAAAGCCAAGGCGCTCTTAGCATCGGATGCGTATCAAGTGTATGTAGGTGAAGTGGTGAGCGGAGATCAATTCATCTCCGATGTAAACCAATTGGAAACGCTGAAAGCCCATTTTCCAAACGCGATTTGCGCGGAAATGGAAGCGGGTGCCATTGCACAGGTTGCCAGCCATTTTCAAGTGGATTTTGTGGTCATTCGTTCCTTAAGCGATGTTGCCCTCAATCCGGACTCCCATTTGGATTGTCCGGTTTATGTAGCCCAAGCAAGTGAACGTTCGGCGCACTTTGTGAAACAATATGTAGGACTTGCGTAAGTCCTCTTTTTTTTAAAAAAAATAAAAAAGGTGCCCTAGGGCACCAAGATGGCAAACGGATTCATATACACTTCTAAATTTTTAACGTCAATGCTGGCTTCGCCATTCCATTCGTATGCAGAATCAAAGACGAGAGAGCCCACTTCTGTACGGCTGACATGGACGAGCGCTGGGAAGGTGGAAACGCCAAATTTGTTTTTGGCACCTTGTTTGGCAATCGAGGAAACGTTGGCATGAAGTTCTAGTTTCGCGATTTTTGAGAAATCCGAGTTGGGATAAAGCGAGTACAAGTTTGGAAACAATACTTGTTCAAAGTATTCCGAGTCTTCGTCCTGGTCAATCATCAGCAACACGAACTCCACATCAGGGTGTTGCAACAAATAATCATCGGTATTTTTTACGGACATTTCTTCATCGTTCAAGATGGCTAAATGCATCGTGTTACGTTTGGATTCACTAATCATATGGGAAGATAGGATGAGCACTGCGACAAAAATGGCAGCCCCAAGCAGGGTTAATATGGTCTTTTTCTTAAACATTTAATCACTCCTTGTTCTATTATTGTACCATGTTTTTTTTGTTTGCACAAACCCAATTGAATACGCTATAATCAAAAGGAGGTGATTGCGTGAAAATCAATGGAAAACGAATGGGGGTTACCCTTACTCTAACAGCCGTCATAATTGGTCTTTTTCTTGCTATTTTTGCGCTTTTTGTAAGTGGACCGCAAAAGCATGCCGAGGCAAAATTGGCAGCGCAATTACAAAACATTCAAGCCAAGGAACAGTATCAAGAAGTGTATCGCGATGTGTTTCGCTATACAACGTTTGTGGCATTTGACAACACCCATATTGACGTGTATGACGTGAATGGGAAAAGAATCGCCAGACGCGAACAAAGTGCCATCGACGAAGCGGGCGCGAAAACACAGGCAACTGCCTTGTTTCAAATGCAGGTGGAGTCGTGGCAAGTGGGGTATGGCTTTGAGGGGCCCGTTTATGTACTAAAAGAAGGGAATAAAACCTTGCTGTTGGATTTTGATACCAAAGCATTCGTATATTATTATGAGGGGGATTACAACTAATGGAAATCAGTGCCATTTACAATCAGCCGTATTTTAATCGGCGCAACTACATCTTGGAAAACGTGGAACACTTTTCCTTGCATGCCGAGGAGCTGATTTTGCTGTTGCTCATCGATTACTGCAACGAGTACAGCAAAGTCATTTCCCATGCCTATTTGGCTGAAAAACTAAAGAAATCACTCGATGAAATCGATCGCTTGCTCGATGGCCTGTCCAACAAAGGATATTTGGAGATCAAAATGGGCAATCGTCAGATCCTGTTTGATATTTCCGGTATTTTCAAAGAACAAAGCGTGGGGAAAGCGTTTCAAAGTGATTTGTTTGAGTTGTTTGAGCATGAGTTTGGTCGTACCTTTTCGCAGCTAGAGATGGCGCGTATGAGCGAGTGGATGCGTTTGTATGAAAAACAGCTGATCATCTACGCCCTGCGTGAAGCCGTGATTTACAACAAAAAAGGATTGGATTACATCGATCGAATCCTGCAGTCTTGGAAAGAGCGTGGCTTGAGCGTGGAAGACATTGAGAGTGGGAAACGATGATTCCCATTGAGACGCTTTTGGGCTTTATGAAGGAGCAATTTCCGCATGCGCATTGTGAGTTGCAACATCAAAATGCCTTTGAATTGCTCATTGCGGTTACACTGTCGGCCCAAACCACCGATGCCTCGGTCAACAAAGTTACGCCGGCACTGTTTGCAGCCTATCCAACGCCCTACGCCTTGGCCCATGCCAAGCCAAGTGATGTGGAAGCAAAACTGCGCAACCTAGGCTTGTATCGCAACAAAGCCAAAAACATCGTGATGTTGGCCAACCAGTTGGTGGACCACTTTCAAGGAGAAGTCCCTTTTAAGATGGAGGAGTTGACTTCGCTTGCTGGGGTAGGCCGCAAAACGGCCAGCGTAGTCCGTAGCGTGTGGTTTGATATTCCCAGTGTTCCAGTAGACACTCATGTGGAACGCGTCAGCAAGCGCTTAAAAATCGCCAAGGAAGCGGATTCTGTATTACAGGTAGAAGCCAAGTTCAAGCGCAAGGTTCCGCGCAGTGAGTGGAACCAAGCCCACCATTTGTTTATTTTCTTTGGACGTTATTTTTGCACTGCTCGCAATCCGAAATGCGACGGGTGTCCATTTCGCGTGGATTGCCGCTACTACACCCAACACCATCGATAAACGAAGCAGCCTTGCTTCTTTTTTTTTGATTTGCGATGGATTCCCACATTGTAAAATAGGGGCATACCATAATGGGTTTTTGTTGTGTTTTTTTAGGGCATCTCGCTTGGACCAAACGCAACATGAATGCTATAATGGCGCTCTATCAGGGATGCAGTGTAGAGTACCGCATCCCGTGGATAAAACATAGCATTGTGGAGGAGTATATGAATCGTAGTTTTTTGGGTGATCTGATTATGATTTCCGATGGACGTACCGTCCTGTTTATTGCCGTTTTGTTTGCCCTATTTTGGGCAATGAAACAATTGAGTGTGCGCAAGGTCGCCTTTACCAAACGCATTATCGTCGCAACCCTAGCGGGTTTGACGCTAGGGCTGTTGGTGCAAGCCATTGCCGCCTTTCCTGAAAATCCGATGGAGTTGGTGTGGCTGAAGGAAATCAGCAAATGGTATAGCTTGTTTGGTTATGGCTTTATTGATTTGTTGAAGATGCTTGTGGTGCCGCTTGTCTTTGTTTCCATTTTACGTGTGATTACCAATATGAAAGACAGTGAACAGCTCAAGGCCCTTTCCTTGCGCTCCGTTGCGATGTTTCTTGCCACAACCGCAATGGCTTCTGTGGTTGCCATCCTTATCGGAAACTTGTTTCAATTGGGGGTGGGGCAATCCATCATCGTGGAAAGTGGCGAAATCAAAGAAATCGTACCTATAGTTGATACCTTACGTCGTTTGTTGCCATCAAATCCCGTTGCGGCAATGGCAAATGCCAACATTGTAGGCATTGTCATCTTCGCAGCCTTTCTGGGCGTCGCAACCAATCGCGTCAGCAAAAAATACGAACAGGAAGTCAAGCCATTCAAAGATTTGGTCGAAGCCTTCTACAAAATCATGACCAGCGTCGCCATGAGTGTCATCAAATTGATGCCCTTTGCCATCATTGCCTTGTTGTCTGTGACCATCATTGAAAATGGGGTGGGGGCCATTTATTTGGCCATGGATTTCATCGCAGCGCTGTATACGAGCATCGTGATTGTATTTGTCATTCATTTGGGAATCGTCGCGCTAAATGGATTGAATCCGTTTTTGTATTTGAAAAAAATAGCCCAAGTGCTCATCTGTGCGTTCACGTCATGCTCTAGCTTGGGGACCTTGCCGGTCACCATTGAAACCTTAACCCAACAGGTGGGGGTTGACAATGGAGTGGCAACGTTTGTGGGCAGTTTGGGCGCCAATATGGGTATGAACGGCTGTGCCGGAATTTATCCAACCTTATTGGCGATTATGATTGCCAATATGAGTGGAACCACGATGGATGCGGGCTTCTATTTGATGCTTGTCATCGTGGTATCCGTGGGTTCCCTTGGCATTGCGGGCTTACCGGGTACGGCTACCATGGCCGCTTCTGTCGCGTTATCGGGGATGGGGCTTGGCAATTATTTCTATTTGGCCGGTTCCATTTTGGCCATCGATCCGATTTTGGATATGGGACGTACCATGCTCAACGTCAATGGGGCCAT
>JBOGAI010000196.1:0-8578 GCA_051655665.1 Erysipelotrichaceae bacterium
AAAGTCGAAGCCATCCATTTTGCTTCACCACCCTATACAAGTGCACGTGCCCAACAAAAAGTGATGGATTTGGCGGCCATTACCTCCCGTTTCCAAGGAGATATGAAAGTACATGTCATTCCGTTTACCGAATTGCAACTTGCCATCTATCAAAACTGTGACCTTCCCTATGCGATTACGATCATGCGTCGCATGATGTATCGCATTGCTGAACGTTATGCACGTACCCACAGAATGGGTGCCATCATCAACGGCGAATGCTTGGGTCAAGTGGCGAGTCAAACCTTGGAATCCATGGATGTCATTACCCATGACATTCACATTCCGGTCTTGCGTCCCTTGATTAGCTTTGACAAAGTGGAAATCATCAAAGTAGCCAAAGAGATTGGAACCTTTGAAACGTCCATTCTTCCATTCGAAGATTGCTGTACGATTTTCACACCCAAAAATCCAGTAACCAAACCAACGTTGAAACGCGCCGTCTACAATGAATCGCGCTTTGACTTTGAACCCCTCATCGAAGCATGTTTGGCTAATGTAGAAACGTTCTATGTGCATCCCCACATGACAAATGAAGAAGAGGAAGAGTTGTTCTAATGAAGCTGCTTTGTCCTCTATGCAAACAACCCTTGACGCTGCACGAGCGCACCTTTGGATGTGACAACCATCATACCTTTGATCAAGCAAAGCAGGGGTATGTCAATTTGTTGTTGAAACAAAAGGCAAGCGGCGACAACCAAGAGATGGTCATCGCCCGCCAGCAATTCCTTCAAAAAGGACACTATGAACCCCTAGTGACTTTCCTGCAAGACCTGCTTGACTCGTTTCCCAATGAGGTGATTGTGGATGCGGGATGCGGAGAAGGGTATTATACCAACCAAATTGCCGGCGCACTCGCCAGCACGGTATTTGGCTTTGACGTCAGCAAAGTGGCCTTGCAAAAGGCAGCCAAAAGCAAGGCGGGGGTACAATATGCCGTTGCCAGCATTTTTGAGATGCCACTAGCAAATGAAAGTGCGGATGTGGTGTTGAACGTATTTGCGCCGATTGCCGCTGAAGAATTCGCGAGAATCCTAAAAGAAGATGGACTGTTGGTGGTAGTTGGACCTGGCGTCAATCATTTGTTGGAACTCAAAAAGGCGATTTACGAGGAGGTCGTATTGAATGAGGAGCACACACTGGAAAGTGAACACTTCACGTTGATTGATCATTTCCGTCTTCATTACAACATTACCCTCAACAGCCAAGAAGAGATTCAACATTTGTTTACCATGACCCCGTACTATTACAAGACCAAAGCAGAAGATGCGAAGAAACTAGAATCGCTAACAAGTCTTACAACAACCGTGGATTTCAGCATCAAAGTCTACGTGAAAAAAGAAGAAAACGAGCAACCAACCCTTGCATAAGGGTTGGTTTTCTTTATGATGAACTTTGAGAAACTTTTGCTACAGCATACCCATTTTTTTAACTTTAAAACACAATGAAGCTTCCTTGTTCCATCAATAATCGACATTATTCAAACAATAACTTCAATATCATATCAGAATACTATTTTATGTATTTTTAGTGTGATAATAATTATTGACATGTCCATTATTCAATGGTTTAATGAATGTATCGACGGACTATGTTCGAGAAAGGGATAAGAATAATGAAAAAAATTCTAAAAAACAAAAAAGGGTTTACACTAGTTGAGTTGATCGTTGTTATCGCAATTTTGGGGATCTTGGCAGTAGTAATGGTGCCTCAATTCACAAAATACATCGCGAAAGCTCAAAATGCGAATACACTTTCTGCTGCAAAAGCTTATTGTACAGCTTACCAAGCTGCTTATGCTGATACCCATGGTGGTACTGAAGCTGAAATTGCAGCTGCACTTACAGAGCTTGGAGCAACTAAGCCTGACTTAACTGGTACTACTATTACTATCGACGATACTAAAGGTGACGGTACTTGTACAGTATCTGAGTAAATTATTGTCATGAAAGCAGCCGCTGGGTTGCTTTTTTTTGTTCATTCGAAAATTTGAGGTAGCGTTCATAAATGTTTGGTATAGTAACCATCACTTCTATTTACTATTTAATTGTATCGATTTTTTTGTTATAATGAACCTGTTAGTTTTTACCTCAAAAAGGAAGGGTGAATGTGTATGGCATTTGAATCATTAAGCAACCGATTAAACGGTGCATTTAAAAACATTACAGGTAAGGGGAAGCTTACTGAGAAAAACATGAACGAAATGCTTCGTGAAGTGCGTATGTCACTTTTGGAAGCAGACGTAAACTATACGGTTGTAAAAGACTTTATTGATCGTATCAAAGACAAGGCGAGCGGACAGGAAGTAATGTCTTCCTTAAATCCAGGCCAAATGGTTGTAAAGATTGTACGTGATGAATTGGTTGTATTGTTGGGGGAAGAGAATGCTCCAATAAACTATGCATCTGGTTCAAACCTAACAACCATCATGATGGTCGGTTTGCAAGGGACCGGGAAAACCACGGCTTCTGCGAAAATCGCAAACCTCATCAAGAAAAAGCAAGCGCGCAAGCCACTCTTGATTGCATGTGACATTGTGCGTCCTGCTGCCATTGAGCAGCTGATTACCTTGGGGAATTCCATTGACGTGGAAGTCTTCTCCAAAGGGGTGGAAACACCAGCACTGGAAACAGCACGTTTGGGTCTGGAACACGCAAAAGCCAATGGCTATGACACGGTAATCTTCGATACCGCGGGTCGTTTGCACATCGATGAAGCGTTGATGCAAGAATTGGTGCAAATCAAAGCGCTCGTCAACCCGAATGAAATCTTGTTGACGGTGGATGCCATGACGGGGCAAGACATTGTCAATGTCGCACGTTCCTTCCACGAACAGTTAAACGTAACCGGTCTGGTTCTCAACAAGCTAGATGGCGACGCTAGAGGGGGCGGAATCTTATCCGTTCGTTCCATTACGCAAGTTCCTGTTAAGTTTGTGGGACAAGGAGAGAAAATCGACGATTTGGATTACTTCTATCCAGAACGTATGGCAGAGCGCATTTTGGGAATGGGTGATGTCATTACCTTGATCGAACAAGCCCAAGATAAAATGGACATGGACGTTGCGCAAAAATCGGCGGAACGCATGATGAGTGGGGAGTTTACCTTGGATGACATGTTGGCACAGTTTCAACAAGTCAAAAAGATGGGTTCTTTGGGTTCCTTGATGAAAATGATTCCGGGGATGTCGCAAATGGCTGGTCAAGTCGATGAAGACAAAGCGGAGCAAGGCATGAAGAAAAACGAAGCGATCATCTTGTCCATGACCAAGTATGAACGCGAAAACCCATCCATCCTAAAAGCAAGCCGCAAAAACCGCATTGCCAAAGGGGCAGGGGTGCAAGTAGCGGACGTCAACCGTTTGTTGTCCCAATACGAAAAAACCAAACAGGCGATGAAACAGATGAGTCGCATGATGGCAGGAGGCAAAATGCCGAACATGCCAGGCATGGGGATGGGCAAAAAGCAAACCGGCTTTGGAAACTTTGGAAAAAGAAAATTTTAGTGTTAAGTAAAAATGCTTGACACCTCTATGAAGTGTGATATACTTAGCATTGTAAAAAATACTATTAGGAGGAAAACACTATGGCAGTTAAATTACGTTTGAAAAGAATGGGATCAAAAAAATCTCCTTTCTATAGAGTGGTAGCAGCAGATGCTCGTTCACCTAGAGATGGACGTATCATCGAATCAATCGGATACTACAACCCAACTAAAAATCCAGCAGAAGTAAAAATCGATGCGGAATTGGCAATGAAATGGTTGAACAACGGAGCACAACCTTCGGATACTGTTCGCGATTTGTTCTCTAAAGATGGAATCATGAAACGTTTCCACGAAGAAAAAAACGCTAAATAAGTATGGTAAACTACGAGCAAGTACTTTTAGATCTTGTTAGCCCTATGGTTAACGATACTGCGTCCCTAAGCGTTAAAAAAATGCCTAGCTTGGATGAAAAAGAGATTTTGCTTTATGTTTATGCAAACAACGATGATGTAGCGCGTTTGATTGGGAAAAAAGGTTCCATGTCATCCGCTATTCGTCAACTGATGTCAGTTGCATCACGCAACGACAACAAACGACTTACGATTAAGTTCGAATCGTATTAGGATGCTGCGGCATCCTTTTTTTGGAGGTGCAACTATGCAACAGATCAATATCGGTGTTATCGCCAATACCCATGGCATCAAAGGGGAACTTAAAGTCAAACCGTTGAGTGATTTTGTCGATCAACGTTTTCGCAAAGGCAAAACGGTTTTTGTCGCGTTCCAAAACCAAGCCGTGCCCTTACAAATTCAAACCGTGCGCGAAAACAAAGGGATGCTGCTTGTGCAATTTGTCGGCTTGTTGGACATTAATTTGGTCGAAAAATACAAAGGCTGCTACATCACGATTCCAGTGAGCGAATTGCATGAATTGGAAGAGGATGAAACCTATCATTACCAACTGATGCACTGCGAAGTTGTGACAACAGACAACGAAGTGTTAGGCGAGGTCAGTGAAATCATCGAAACCGGTGCCAATGACATTTTGCGTGTCGTAGGGCCCAACGATACCATGCGTTTGATTCCGTTTGTAAAGGCGGTCGTAAAATCGGTAGATGTGGAACAAAAGCGCATCGTCGTCCAAATGATGGAAGGTCTCTAGTATGAAAATTACGGTATTGACCCTATTTCCAGAGTTTTTTGATTCATTTCAAACCACGTCGATCATCAAAAAAGCCATCGAAAGCCAACGGGTTCGTTTTGAAGCCGTTAACTTTCGTGACTTTACCGTAGACAAACACAACAAAGTGGACGACACTCCTTATGGTGGCGGAGCGGGCATGGTGCTCATGTGTCAGCCACTAGTGGATGCCATCAAGGCACTGCGTGACGAACACTCGTTGGTCGTCATGCTCTCTCCGCAAGGCAAAACGTTTCATCAAGCAATGGCACGCGAGTTGGCTACCGTGGAACATCTTATTTTGGTATGCGGCCATTACGAAGGATTTGACGAGCGCATTCGCAACTATGTAGACCTTGAAGTCAGCATCGGAGACTATGTCTTGACTGGAGGAGAAGTGGGAGCCATCGTCATTTCCGATGCCATCATCCGCTTGTTAGGGGGGGTCATCAAGGAGGATTCTCACTTGGATGATTCCTTTGAAAACGGCTTGTTGGAATACCCCCAATACACCAGACCGCTTGAGTTTGATGGTGAAAAAGTGCCAGACGTACTTTTGTCCGGTCATCACAAAAATATCGACACATGGCGTTTGAAACAAAGTTTGAAACGCACCTTGCTCAAACGTCCGGATTTATTGGCAGAGCGTGTTCTCACCAAACAGGAAGCACAACTCATGGCACAAATTCGCGAGGAACTTGCCGAAGAAGAAAAGTAGAAAGCAGGCTTTCTACTTTTTTTGTCGAGCTAGAGTAACGTGACGCAAAGCGTAAATCTGCAAGATTGGATACTTCTTTTTTGTTAGAATTGAAATTTTGACGAGGTTTGGTATCGTAAAGGGTGTAGCAACGTGTGAGGTATAGTATGAAACAAACGGTAAAAATTTCAGTCGTTATTCCGGTTTACAACGGTGCGAAGTACCTTAGTGAAGCCATTCGCTCGGTGAAACAACAAAATTATCCGGTTCATGAACTGCTCGTCGTGGACGATGGTTCTTCGGATGCCAGTGCGGCCATAGCCAAGGCCCTAGGAGCTAGCGTCATTCGCACGGCCCATCTTGGCGCTGCCAGCGCACGCAATGTTGGCATTCGTCATGCAACAGGGGACTACTTGGCCTTTCTGGATGCCGATGATTTGTGGTCCTACGACAAACTGTCACGGCAAGTGCCGTATTTGAGTCAAATGCCCATTGTCTATTCGCTCATGCGCAATTTCAAGGAGGGGAAGTTTGATGGACCCCTTTTGGGATACCATGTCAATACCTTGCTTATCGAAAAAGCTGTTTTTGAGCGCATTGGCTATTTTGATGAGTCGATCACGATTGGCGAATTCAAGGAATGGTATCAGCGCAGTGTTCAGATTGGTTACAAATACGCCATGCTCAACGAAGCCTTGGCTTTTCGGCGTTTGCACAACGACAACTTGATGAAAAATCAAGACGGCCACTACGACGATTACTTGTTTGAAGTCCAACACAAAGTCAAAATCCAAGACGACCATCGTTTGGTCGTCATCGAATAACACAATCCAAGAAAAGTGAACGCTACTGGTTTACAAGCCTATTTAAATGTGTTATTATTATTTAGCCTATGGCAGCTGATATTCCGCTGGAACGTGCAAACGGGTCCATGAATGTTGGTGATAACATATGAGAAAAAGGAGAAACGCACATGAATATGCAACTAGTAGATTTAGTAACTAAATCACAATTGAAATCTGATTTGCCAGATATCCGTCCAGGATCAACCGTAAAAGTTCACGTAAAAATCAAAGAGGGTGACAAATCTCGTATCCAAATTTTCGAAGGTTTGGTAATCGCTAAACAAGGTGGAGGAATCAACGAAGTCTTCACTGTTCGTAAAATCTCGAACGGTGTAGGTGTAGAAAGAACATTCCCTATGCATTCCCCAATCATCGATAAAATCGAAGTAACTCGCGTTGGTAAAGTACGTCGTAACAAATTGTACTATATGCGTGGTCTTTCTGGAAAAGCTTCTAGAATCAAAGAAATTCGTAAATAAGACGTTAAGCCGGTTTTCCGGCTTTTCTTTTATCATTTTTTCGGTATGATATATAAGGAAGGATGGAACAGGTGACCTTATGGAAGAACAAAACAACAACGAACAGTCTTCAATTGGGAAAGAGTTATGGGAGTATGTGAAAGTCATTGGGTTTTCGTTGCTTACCGTATTCTTGATTACCAATTTCTTGTTCAAACCCATTCGGGTGGATGGGGAATCCATGTATCCCACTTTGAAAAACAACCAAGCCGGGATCGCAAATGTGTTAAGTGTCAAACTCAATCACATCGAACGCTTCGATGTGGTCATCGCGCACGAACCGACCAGCAATCACTTTTGGGTGAAACGCCTCATCGGCTTGCCGAATGAAACCATCGAATATCGTGACGATGTATTGTACATCAATGGAGCCAAAGTAGAAGAACCCTTCCTGAATAGCAGCTATGTACAAGACTACCAAACCAAAGGGGTTTTTACGGAAGACTTTGGACCCATTCAACTTCAAGAAGATGAATACTTTTTAATGGGAGACAACCGTCCCGAATCCAGCGATTCACGCTACCGTGGTCCCTTCCACAAGAAGGACATCATCGCCAAGGACGTATTTGTGGTCTACCCACTAGAAGAGATAGGAATGATTAGCAATGGAAACAAATAAACAAGAAGAACAACAAGTCAAACGCGTCAACATCAACTGGTTCCCAGGTCACATGACCAAGGCGAAACGTGAAATGCAAGAAAAACTGAAGATGGTGGACATGGTCATCGAATTGCGTGATGCACGCATTCCCAATGCCTCCAAAAACCCACTCATCGATACGTTGATTCAAAACAAGCCTCGCCTCATCGTTTTGACCAAAATTGACAAAGCAGAAGACAACAAAACCAAAGCCTGGGTCAGACATTTGAGCGATGAAACGACAATGGTGATTACGGTCAACACCTTAAAGGACAATGTGGTCAACATCGTGACGGCAGCCAGCAAGGAACTCATGAAACCGATGATTGAACGTCAAATCCGCAAAGGGATTCGCCCAAGAGCCATACGTGCTATGGTGGTTGGGGTACCAAACGTTGGGAAAAGCACGCTCATCAACCGGATTGCCAAACGCAAGGCGGCCGAAACCGCCAATCGTCCAGGGGTAACCCGTGCCTTGCAATGGGTTAAAATCAACAGCGATTTGGAGCTTTTGGATACACCGGGTGTCTTATGGCCCAAATTTGAAGATTATCAAGTCGGAATGTTGTTGGCCATCTCCGGAGCGATCCGTGATGAAATCTTGCCCCTTGAAGAAATCAGTGCCTATGCCATGGAATATTTGGCCAAGTACTATCCAAACAACTTGCAAGAGCGCTATCACATTGAAGTAGATCTTGATCCATACGTCAATTTTGAACGCATTGCCCATGTGCGCAAGTTCTATACTGCCAACAAAGAAATCGATCACAAGCGCGTCATTGAAACCTTCTTGCGCGAAGTGCGCGATGATTTGTGTGGACGCATTACGTGGGAGATGCCAGAAGAAAAGCATGAAGATTAAAGAAGCCCTCGAGCTGGATTTATGGCAAACATACGACTCCATCATTGGTCTAGATGAAGCGGGGCGTGGCCCGATTGCCGGACCGCTGGTCGTTGCGGGGGTCATTTTTCCGAAAGGCTATACCCATGAAGAGCTCTATGACTCCAAAAAAATAAGCGAGAAAAAGCGCAACCAGCTTTTTGAAGAAATCAAACAACAAGCCTTGTACTATGAGATTTTGGTGATCAGCGAAGCACACATCGATGCGGTCAACATGTACCGCGCTACCCAACAAGCCATGGAATCCATCGTCCAAAATGCAACGCTTGCTTC
>JBOGAI010000197.1:0-7139 GCA_051655665.1 Erysipelotrichaceae bacterium
CTGACCAAATACCCAGCATCAAGCGCAACCGCTTCTCCCGGTTCCAAATATACGTCAACCTCGTATTTGGCTTTGAAGTCTTTGATGAGTTGAATGAGCAGTTCCACATCATAGCCTTCTTTGGTAATGTGATGGCCACCACCAAAATTGATCCACTTCATTTGACTCAGCTGCGCTCCAAACCGTTCTTCTACAACCTTCAAGGTACGCGCTAAGGTTTGGGCCCCTTGTTCGCAAAGGGTATGAAAGTGCAATCCTTCTACCCGACTCAAATCCATAGGAAGGTCCTTTGCCTTGATGCCAAAGCGAGAGTGGGGCGCACATGGATTGTAGAGTTCCACTTCAATTTCGGAATATTCCGGATTGATTCGCAAGCCGATGGAAATGTCTTTCTTGCTTTTTTTGATGCGGTCATAATGTGCTTGGAGTTGGCCTACACTGTTGAAGACGATGTGGTCTGCCATGTGTACCAATTCCTTGAGATCTTCCTCTTTATACGCTGGAGCATATACATGCACCTCTTTTTTGAATTCTTCAAAAGCCAAACGTGCCTCATGAATTCCAGATGCCGTAGTGCCACTTAGAAAAGACGAGAGCAATGGATACGTATGAAATGCGCTGAAGGCTTTTTGTGCCAACAATATTTTGGCCCCACTTTGTTTTTGAACATAGGCAAGCAAGCGACAATTTGCTTCCAATTTTGCTTCATCGATGACGTAACATGGGGTTTCCACTTGCGTTAAATCAAACATAGTCATCCACCTGTTTGACTTCAAAACATTCCTGCCAAGGCAACCCCCACTGGTTGAGCGCCTGCATGAAGGGGTCTGGGTCGCACTCTTCCACATTGTAGACCCCCGGTTTTTTCCATGCTCCACTCAAAACCATCATTGCCCCAATCATTGCAGGAACCCCCGTGGTATATGAGATGGCTTGGCTGCCCACTTCTTGATAACATGCCTCGTGGTCGCAGACATTGTAGATATAATAGCTTTTTTCTTGTCCCTGTTTTTCTCCATTGAAAATACATCCGATGTTGGTCTTTCCTTTGGTTCTTGGCCCCAAAGAAGCAGGATCTGGAAGCAGGGCCTTCAAAAACTGCAACGGAACGATTTTGTGCCCTTCAAAGTCTATGGGTTCAATGCGGGTCATTCCTACGTTTTGTAGCACTTGCAAGTGATTGAGATAGTTTTGCGAAAACGTCATGAAAAAACGGATTCTCTTTACGCCAGGGATGTGTTTGGCCAAGGATTCCAATTCTTCGTGGTACAGCAAGTACATGTCTTTTGTTCCGATTTCAGGAAAAGGATAGGTGCGTTTGATTTCCATTGGTTTGGTTTCCACCCATTTTCCTTCATCAAAATAGCGTCCATTCGCACTTACTTCACGGATGTTGATTTCGGGATTGAAATTGGTGGCAAAAGGGTATCCATGGTCACCTGCATTGGCGTCCAAAATATCGATCGATTCGATGACATCAAAGTGATGTTTGAGTGCATGTGCAGCAAAGACACCTGTGACACCAGGATCAAACCCCGACCCCAAAATCGCCGTTAGCCCTGCTTCTTTGAAACGTTGATGATACGCCCACTGCCAGCTGTATTCAAATTTGGCACTATCAAGCGGTTCATAGTTGGCGGTATCCAAATAATGCACATTGGTTTGCAAGCACGCTTCCATAATGGTGAGGTCTTGGTATGGCAAAGCGACATTGATCACCAATTCCGGCTTGTAGTTTAAAAAAAGTGCCACCAATGCATTCACATCATCAGCATCTACTTGTGCCGTGGTGAATCGCGTGGTGCATTGCGCTTGTTTTTCCTTGATGCTTTTCACGATGGCCTCGCATTTGGAAAGCGTTCTTGAGGCAATCATCACCTCTTGAAACACAGTATCGTTTTGTGCGCATTTGTGGGCAACCACATGGGCCACACCACCAGCGCCAATGATTATTACTTTTGACATGGTACCACTCCTTTTCTGCTAATCAGCAATTCTCGTACAATCTTACCAGCCAAAGCCGTACTGGCCTGACTTGAATCAAGCAAAGGGGACAATTCGTTGATGTCCATTGCAACGATATTGTAGGATTTCAATTCTTTGATGAACCCCATCAGTTCATGAAACGTAATGCCGCCGGCTTCCGGCGTTCCCGTTCCAGGCATTATGCTTGGGTCCAAAACATCCAAATCCAAACTCAAATAAATGGGTTCATTCGCAAATACTTTTAAACTTTGGGCATAATCGCCCAAGGAATATCGCGTCTGCCATACTTCTTTTTTTGCAAATTCAAATTCTTCCTGATCCCCGCTGCGAATCCCGAGTTGCATGATGGAGTGTGGCGGTAGCAATTCCCAAATTCGACGCATGACTGTGGCGTGGGAAAGGCGTTCTCCTAAAAATGTCTCGCGCAAATCGCAGTGGGCATCCAAGTGTATCACTTTCAAGTTGGGGTATTTTACAATCAAGGCCTTTGCAAGACCCAACGAAATCAGATGTTCTCCTCCAAGCATAACGGGTATTTTTTCATCTTCTAACAATGTGGCCGCGAAGGACTCAATGCGTGTGAGCACTTCATTTACATTGCCATAGGGCAAACTTAAATCTCCCGCATCAAACACCGCACAAGTACTCAAATCCTCCTCTTGATAAGGAGAATACGTTTCCAAACCGATGGATTCATGCCGGATGTGGCTTGGACCAAATCGCGTTCCCGGTCGGTAAGAGGTCGTTCCATCAAAAGGTACACCAAACAAGACAAGTTTGGCCAAGGCATAGTCGCAATCGCAACCAATGAATTGATATGGTTGTGGTTTCATTTCGTAAAAATTCCTTTCATGGTAGAAGGCAGCAAGAATGCCCCTTTATGTAAGTCCGTGTTGTAGTACTGATTTTCAATGTTTTTTTCATGTAGATTGTCTTTGGTATACTGCTTTGAAGCAATTCCAAAGAGCCACTGACCATAGGGGTAGGTAGGGATGTAGGCTTGATAATAGTCGACATGAGCGAAGTGAGAGGCAAGGCTTTGATGATTTTGTTGGAGAAATGGAACATCTTCGTGGAAGATGGAGTCTTGCTGTGTAACCAAGATTCCATCGACATTGAGTGCGTGGAAGCAGTTTTCATAACACTCTTTGGTGTAGAGAATTTCATTCCACCCCACCCGGTCAATGGCATTGATGACAATGATGTCATATGTTTCCGAGGTATTACGCAAGAATGATAGGGGTTCTTGGTGAATCAAGTGTACTTGGGGGCGTTTGAGCCATGCATCCACTTGCGGAAACACAGCACGCATTAGAGTGGGCAACTCCTGGTCTTGCTCCACGATGTCGATGCGCGCGATGTCGTGTTTGAGAATTTCGCGCAGTACATGACCACTGCCAAAGCCCACGACCAACACCTTTTCGATGGAGGGATGAATCATAAAGCTTGGATGAATCAGCATTTCATGGTAGATAAACTCATCTTTTTCACTCATCACAATTTTGCCATCTAAGATGACAACCTTTCCATAATCCAAGCTTTGCAAGACACTGATGTCTTGCAACTTTGTTTTTTTCTTGGCGATTTGCTCGCTGCATGCAAAGGAAAACGTGGTGTGTTTTCCTTGTTGCTCACTAAACCAAAGTTCCATCATGCACTCCTTTCAACACTTGGATGGTTGCTAGACTTTGATCTTGAAACCCTGTCAGCGAGCAACCCTTGCGTTTGGCATATAAAATGTAATCGATGATTTCCTGGGTGATTTCTTCTCCAGGAGCCACAATGGGAATGCCTGGAGGGTATGCCATGACAAACTCTCCACACACTTTCCCGATGGATGCGTTCAAGGAGAACTTTTCCTTTTCAGCATAGAATGCGGCTTGTGGGCCTTTGATGACTTTGGGTGTGATGTATTCATGGTCAAACATCCCCGCATTGTCTTTTTGGTAGCGACGCTTGATTTGGGCTAGCGCCGAAAGCAAGCGTTCGATGTCTTTGGGGTGATCTCCCGCAGAAATGATGGCAAGAATATTGCCCAAATCGCCGAATTCAATTTGGATTCGATAGTCATCTCGCAACAGATCATAAACCTCAATGCCAGCCAATCCCAAATCAAGCGTGTGCAAAGACAATTTCGTTTCGTCAAAGTCATAAATGCTGTCGTGGTTGATCAGGGCTTTCGAGAAGGGCTCGTAACCACCCATTTTTACGATTTCTTGACGACAGTAGTTTGCAAGCGCAATGTTTTGGCCAAAGATTTCTTTACCATGTAAGGCCAAATTGGCACGTGCACAATCCAAAGAAGCCATCAACAAGTAGGACGCACTTGTCGTTTGGGTCAAGTTGATGATGGAGCGAACATGAGCGATATCCATCCCTTCACCAATGAGCAAAAAACTGCTTTGTGTCAAAGAGCCCCCTGTTTTGTGCATGCTGACGGCAGCCATGTCGGCTCCTGCATGTATGCCTGCTACTGGCAAGTGCTCCCCAAAATAGAAGTGGGTGCCATGAGCTTCGTCGACGAGTACTTTCATATTGCGACGATGCGCCTCTGCTACGATTTTTTCAAGTGGCGAACAAATGCCATAATACGTGGGATTGTTGACTAAGATGGCCTTCGCATCCGGATGCTCGTCCATCGCAGCCACAACATCATGGATGGACATGCCAAGCGGGATGCCAAGTTTTTGGTCAATCGAAGGATTCACGTATACCGGTTTGGCTCCACACACGACCAATGCATTGATGGCACTGCGATGCACATTGCGTGGCATGATGATTTTGTCCTCGGCTTTGCATACGCTCATGATCATCGTTTGCACCGCAGAAGTTGTACCACCAACCATGAAAAAGGCATGATGTGCTTGAAAGGCTTTTGCCGCCAAACACTCAGCTTCCCAAATCACCGAGGTTGGATGGCACAAATTATCTAGAGGTTTCATTGAATTCACATCCGCTCGCATGGTCGTTTCTCCAAGGAATTCGAGCAACAAAGGATTCCCACGACCTCCTTTGTGTCCTGGAACATCAAACGGAACGATTTTATTGTCCAAATGCTGCTTTAGCGCCTCAAAAAGGGGTGTTTTTGCTTGATGAGTCATCGTAACGGCTCTCCTTTCACACTTTTTATGTTTTTTTACGTTATTATCAACACGAGATTCATTATATATTTTTTATTATACAACGCAATACTTTTTTAATTTTTTTTCATTTTTGAAGCTTTCTCATTTGTTTAAAATATGCCTATAAATAAAGGTTATATTAAACTTTAAATTGGTTTTTTTTGCAATAATGTTTAGTATAAGTAAACATTTAGTCGAAATATATAAAACGATTAAATAAACCTAAAGTATCATATTACTAAACTTTTGTTCAATTAATAAAACTAAAAGTAGCGTATTAGTAAACTTTTGTGTTCATTTTTTGGGATTTTAGATGCAAGATGACCACATTCCATTATTTTCGCAACAAATATAAATTTCGGTATTCTTCAATAAAAAAAAAACAAGCTACTTTGCTTGTTTTGTGAAATCCTTTTCCATTTGCAACAACTTTGCCTTACGTTCTAGTCCTCCAGCATACCCCACCAGCGATCCATTTTTCCCAACCACACGGTGGCATGGCACGATGATCGCAATGGGATTGTGATGATTGGCTTGTCCGATGGCCCGCGCAGCCGTAGGTTGTCCGATGGCCGTTGCAATGTCTTGATAGGAAACGTGTGCTCCGTACGGAACTTGCTGCAACGCAGCCCAAACCTTCATTCGAAATACCGTCCCTTCCAACTCAAGGGGAAGCTCAAAGGTCGTTCTTTTTCCCTCAAAATATTGGGCAAGCTGCCGTTTCCCTTCTTTCACTACTGCATTTTCCACCACTTCCTCCACTGCCCATTCGACAAATTCAACCGCCACGATTGCCTGTTCATTTGCTATTATTTCCACTAAACCCATAGGGGAATCCATATATCCGACGTATCTCAAAATAAGCGCTCCTTTGCCCTTTTCTTTCTCACATTATACTGCACTTTCCTATTAAGGCAAACTTTAACTTTTCTATCACATCTTAACGTGTTTTAACGCAATTTTGTGTGTTTTTGAGATTGTAAAAATGTGGGTTAGCGTGTATGATAATGGTAACGATGTACACAAGGCTAAGTCTTTCTTTGAAACGCTCGACAATAGAAGCAAAATTCTACCATTTCGCGATCAATCGAAGACTTAGCTATTTTCTTGAGTACACGTACTTTAGGAGATATATATTATGAAAAAATGGCTATTGATGTTAACAGTAGGTTTTCTTTTGGCTACTTCTTCTGTATCCGCACAGACAACACACTCTTTTGACGAAGGAACCAACCATGGGCTAGTGAACGGTCGCATCGATGTTCGCGCCGTTGCCTCTCACTTGTCTTCTCAACTAGGAAACGATGCAGTTCTTGCAAACCAAGGTTCAAAAGGATGGGAATTGTACTTTGCTGAATTGTTGGCGGAAGGTCACGACATCCAAGAAGTTACAGATGAAGTGAATGCTGTTATCAACGACCTTGTTTATGAAGCAAGACTAGAAGCAACTTCTCTTTCATTGGCAAAACGTTCATCCAAAAGTGTAGAAAAAACTACATTTGCAATGGGAGACGCTTTGATCAAAGTAGCAGCTGAATTCGGTCACACACTAATTTGTGAAATTGTCGAAACTGAAATCGGCGGAATCCCTACAAAAGTAGATCCACTTGTTGTTATCCTATAATATGAAACGACATCTTCTACGATGTCGTTTTATCTTGCATTTTGTTATTTGTATAGAAAGTATGAGCAAAAATAATGGAAATCGTAAAATTTTATAATAAGAACAACCCACTCGCAACATATAAGACCGAGATATCAACCTTAGAACTAATCGATCATATAAAGAATACTGAAATTATGATCCAAAAAATGGAGGCCAATCGTCTCGGTTATATTTATGCAGGTGATGATGCCAATTTATTTGAGTTTTTTTACGTTGTTTCTGGCGGATTGCACCTAACCTATAAGAATGAAGAAATGTATCTTGACGCAGGCAACGGATTTAGTGTGGCAGGCCTAAACACAAACATCTTATTTAGAACAACCGAAGATACTCAAGTACTATACATTACAAATGGTAAAGTTTTT
>JBOGAI010000198.1:0-10756 GCA_051655665.1 Erysipelotrichaceae bacterium
CAACCCTGAGGGAATCGCATTCTATCATCAAGTCATTGACCGCTTGTTGGAAAACGGGATTGAGCCCCTTGTGACGATTTACCACTGGGACTTGCCACAAGCCTTGCAAGAGGCCTATGGAGGCTGGATGGGGCGTGAAGTCGTAGCGGACTTTGTGGCGTATGCGAAAATCTTGTTTGAAGAGTACGGACAAAAAGTGCGCTACTGGGTAACGCTAAACGAACAAAACATTTTCACTACCTTAGGGTATTTGTTGGAACTTCATCCACCCAAACAAAACGACATGCAGCAGTTTTTGACCGCCAACCACCATGCCAACTTGGCCAATGCTTTGACCATCAAGTTGGCTCGCTCCATGAAATTGGATTGCAAGATTGGTCCAAGTTTTGCGTATGGTCCAGCGTATGCGAAAACGTGTGCGCCTGAAGACGTACTGGCAATGGAAAATGCCCAAGAACTCAATGAATGGTTTTGGATGGATGTGTATGTACGCGGTGCTTACCCAACCATTGCTTTGCATTTGCTCAAGCGTTTGGGATACACCATTCCAATGGAAGAAGGGGACGCAGAACGGCTAAAAGGCGCGTGTCCGGATTTTATGGGGGTCAACTATTACCAAAGTTCAACCGTCGCGAAGCAAACCGAAGAAACCTTACACCAAGGGGGCAATACGGTGCAGTCTAGTGCCAAGCGCGCCAGCGATGCGTACTATACACCGGCCAACAATGAACATATGAAAAAGACCGAGTGGAACTGGTCCATCGATCCAAGCGGATTGCATGTTGCCCTGCGTCGCATCACCTCGCGTTATGGCCTTGACATTTTGATTAGCGAAAATGGCTTGGGGGCGTATGATACGTTGGAAGAAGATGGAAGTGTGCATGACGACTATCGCATTTCCTTCCTGCGAGAGCACATTGAAGCCATTGAAGCCGCCATTGAAGATGGTTGTGTCGTGTTGGGGTATTGCACATGGAGTTTTCAAGATCTCTTTTCATGGCTCAACGGCTATGCGAAACGATATGGCTTTGTATACGTTGATCGCGATGAAGAATCGGAAAAAGAGTGCAAACGCTATAAAAAAGACAGTTTTTACTGGTACCAACGCGTCATTGAAAGCAATGGCAGCGTACGATAATCGAGTCAAAAAGAGCAAAAGGATGAACGCACTTCAACGCGCTCATCCTTTTTTTGTAGGCAGTGGAAACAGGACGGAGTCTTCACACATTTTCATAGTTTGGGAGTTGAACTTGTGCATTGCGCACTAGTCTTATATAATGAAGAAGTTGAAGGGGGAGAATGGATGCAACGTGCAAAGAAATTGTCTCAATATGGATTCGCCTTCGCAATGATCGTAGTTTTGTTTTTGAGCGCAATCGACTTTTGTGTTTCGAATCAAGCGTTTTTTGCGTATGAATACAACAAGCAAGAACTAGGAGCGTACACTCGGATGAGTGAGTCCGATTACTTGCTGGGAACCCAAGCGTTGGTGGAGTATGTTAAAAATCAGCGTGACGACATTCAAGTCGTGGTAACCATTGGGGGTGAATCGAGCGACTTGTTTAATCAACGCGAGATTGACCATATGGTTGATGTAAAAGGATTGTACATTGGTGCAATGTATGTTAGAAATATACTACTGTTTGTGGCACTGATTTGTGCGGCCTTCTTGTTTTGGGTAAAAGACAAGGAAGATGTCAGCGATACATTTTGGATCTTTAAGCAGGTGAGTCGTGTTATGGGTTTGATTTCGGGAATCCTTGTTTTTGTCGCAGTCCTCGATTTTGATTTTTTCTGGGTGAATTTTCATAAATTGTTTTTCACGAATGATTTGTGGTTGCTCGATCCGAGAACTGACTGGATGATTCGAATGTTTCCCTTGCAATTGTTTAATGACATGGTGTTTGCCATTGTTATACTGTTTGTGTTGGGATATGCCCTTACCTGGGGAATCTTGCGCAACGTAATGAAAAGAGGTAGTTAGAATGAAACGAATTTTATTGGCGAGTGAATCGCCTCGTAGAAGAGAGCTGTTTATGAAAATGGACATTCCATTTTTCTCGAAAGGGGCATGGATTGAAGAAACACTAGATGCATCCTTACCCATTGAACAAGCGGTAGCCAAAATCGCGAAAGAAAAAGCGGAAGCGTTACTAGTGAAAAATCCGGAAGAGTGGGTTGTCGGTGCCGATACGGTTGTCGTCCTTGATGGAGAGGTGATGGGCAAACCACGCAATGAGGAGGAAGCATTTGCGATGCTGCGCAAGCTTAGCGGCAAGACGCACCAAGTCATTACAGGGGTAGCCATTTTGTCTGCGACGCATCAGGAAACGTTCTATAGCGTTACCGATGTAACCTTTTATCCGCTTGATGAGGACCAAATTCATCAATATATCAAGTCAAAAGAACCCTTTGATAAGGCGGGTGCGTATGGAATTCAAGGAAATGGTGCATTATTTGTTGCAAAAATATCCGGAGACTATTATAATGTAGTAGGGCTTCCAATTTCGATGCTATATCGCAAATTGTTGCCACTCTTAAAAATGGATTAGGCCGCCATAGTTTAGTGGTAAAACAAAGCAATGGTAATGCTTAGCTACCAGTTCGATTCTGGTTGGTGGCACCATCGAAAAACATAAAAACCCCGTTTCGGGGTTTTTTTCATAAGAAAGAGGGGTTATATGCAACTCATAGGAACAGATTACGATGGAACGCTTTTCCATCATAAACAGGTAAGCACTCACGATTTGGTTGCCATTGCAAAATGGCGTCAAGCAGGGAATTGCTTTGGACTTGTGACGGGGCGTTCGGCACAGTCGATGGATCAAGAATTGGAACGGCTGAATCTTGAAGTGGATTTTGTCATTACCAATAATGGCGGAGTCGTGCGTGTGCGCGACCAAGTCTTGTTTCAGGCGGAAATGGATTTTGGCGTGGTGCAGACGCTTTTGCCCATTTTAAAAACAATGCAAATCAGCTCGTATGTCATGAACGATGGATTTCGTCGTAGCAAAACGATTGTCAATGAAACCATTGAAGATCGCAAATACGGCGCGCACCATCAGCTGCTTGAAGAAGAAGTGTTGCTTAAACAAGGCCACATTGCGCAAATTGTAGTGTCTTTGATTGATGGAAAACTTGCCAAAGAACTCGCAGCGTGGATCAACGAAACGTATGCCACAAGCCTAGAAGCGTTTGTCAATGTCGATTGTGTCGACATTGTACCCAAAGGCATCGACAAAGCCAAGGGCTTGGCGCGTGTCGCAAACCATCTGCAAGTCGAACCATCCGCAATTTTTGCCATCGGCGACAGTTACAATGATGTGCCGATGCTAGAAGCCTACACCGGCTATACGCTGGAGTGGGCGGAAGAGGCCATTCAATCTTCGGCCAAACGCGTCGTTTCCAGTGTTGGAGCCATGATTGAGGAGTTGTTGTAATGGGGGGACGTAGAAGACGCCCCATCTTTTTGGCGACATTAGTGTTTCTTTTGGGGATGGGATTGTATCTCAAATCGCAGATGCAAGTGCCTGCCCTCTCCCAAACGGCTCCGGCGAACCTGGTCAAAACCGCTTCCTATCAAGCGTTGGGCAAGGAAGAATCAATCGGGTTTGTGGTGTTTCGGGATGAACAAATCGCCAAAGAGGCATATTATCCGTTAATGGAAGCATTGCACCAACAATGCGATGCAACAGTGGTTTTGGTGGAATACCCCCTCAATATGGCATCGTTGAGTAGAGGGCGCGTCAATCAAGCAAAAAAGGCCTATCCATCGGTTCGCCAATGGGTGCTCATTGGCCATGGCGAGGTGGGCAATACGATGGTATCGCAACGTCAGGATGACGATGCTTTGGTATTTTATGGTACCTCGTTGCATAAAAACCTTCGCGCATTATCCAATCCAAGCTTGTCCATTTATCCAGAGCGCAATGGGTTGCTTGTCTATGAAGACTATCAAAAACAACTAGGCAACTTTCCAAGCAACACGCACTTTGTAGAACTAGAAGGAGCCAATTATTCTTATCTTGCCAATGTCACACCCTTGGCACAAGATCATGTGGCCAAATGGAGTGTAGAGGAGCAATTGAATTTCATTGTGGAAACAGTGAAAAATTGGATCACTACTATAAAATAAGTGGATTTGTGATATAATCAGTAGAGCGGAAGGAGGCGTATGCCAATGTCAAAGTATTTAACATTATCAAACTTGATACAAGTCCTCAAGGTCTTGTTGGATATTGGAATTGTGTGGGTTTTGGTTTATTACACCTTGAAAATTGTAAAAACCAACACCAAAACGGTTCAAATTTTTAAAGGAATTATTGTAGTCATCATCATCAAGGCATTCGCGAATACCTTGGGATTGAAGACGCTGGACTATTTGGCCACCAACTTTGTAACATGGGGGTTTTTGGCCGTCATCATCATCTTTCAACCAGAAATTCGTGGATTGCTCGAGAACTTGGGGAAAACCTCGGTGTTCTCACGCATCAATACCTTAACAACTAACGAACGGGAGCATTTGGTTACTCAATTGGACCGTGCCGTACGCAAATTGTCTAGAGAAAAAACAGGGGCCATCATCTCGATTGAACAAGGCACTTCCTTGAGTGAATTCGTGAAAACCGGAACCAGCATGAATTCCATTGTAACAAGTGAATTGCTTTGCTCCATTTTTCAACCGGGCACACCCTTGCATGATGGAGCCGTCATCATTCAAGGGGATAAAATTGCCTGTGCGAGTGCGTATTTCCCACCGACGTCTTTGGATTATCCATCCAGTTATGGAGCTCGGCATCGTGCAGCCATCGGAATTTCTGAAATTTCAGACTCCTTGACCATTGTGGTCAGTGAAGAAACAGGCACCGTGTCTGTTGCGGAAAAAGGCAAACTCACGCCAATGTCATTTGACGAGTTGCATGAGTATTTGATGCACAGCATCTTGTTAGCACAAAATGAAGTACAAATCAAAGAAAAAGTCGTGCGTCGAACCTACAATGAACATGTAGGAGAGGACGTCGTCGTTTCAAACGAAAAAGAAGGCGAAGAAAATGTAATGGCGTCTTTGTTTCACAAAGCACGCAACATGATCAGCGCTGCACAAGAAGCTACTCAACCCGTTGATTTGATCGAACCCCTTGAAATCGTTGATTTGACAGAACCGAAACAAAAATCACGCAAGCGTCGCAAAAGCATCTTGTCTGGCTTAAAACCCGCTAGCCCTGAAGTCAATGAGATGGCAAGTGTGGTAGAAGAGCCTTTGCAGGAGAATGTCCCTCAAGCGGTGAACGAGGAAGAACACATAAAAGAATCAATCGAACCAAACGAAGAATACTCTGTTGCTTCTTCGGAGCAAAATAACGACGAGGAAACGAAGGAGGACGAAGAACATGTCTAAAAAACGTGAACAGCGCACCAAAACGGAAATCGCGAAGAAAATAGCCCAAGAAGGACAACGTTTTACCCAAACCTATGAAGCCATCGGAACGCGTATCATTCGCATGTTCCGTTGGGTCAGCATGTGGTTTGACAAAATATTATTCAATCAAAAATACGGAAAGCTTGTGGCCTTGGCCCTTGCAGTTGTATTGTTTCTATCCATCAATACAGGAGGAGAAGCCTCCTTTACTACACTTGGCAGCGCCGACATCATCAAGGATGTGCCCGTATCTGTGCTTGTCAACGACAGTGTCTATGAAGTGAAAGGCATTCCCCAAACCGTCAATGTAACGGTCATCGGAGAGTTGGCGGACATTCAACTGGTTCGTTCTCAATCGGATTACAAAATTGTGGCCGATTTATCCGGATTGACTGAAGGCATCCATGAGGTGGAGTTGACAGCGGTGGATTTCTCGCCACGGGTCAATGTGATCGTACAACCATCCAAAACTACGGTAACCATCTCCAAGAAAATGGGTCAAAGTTTCCGTGTAGGATATGACTTTGTGAACATGGATAAAATGAATATGATTTATGCTTTGGGTACACCAGAGTTTGAACAAGGCGAAGTCTTGGTACGTGCCTCCGAATCTACAATCAACTCCATTGCCTTTGTAAAAGCACTCATCGACGTTTCCAACGTTACAGGTGACTTTGAACAAGAAGCAACCTTGGTTGCGTACGACCAAAGCGGAAACAAAGTAGATGTTGACATCTTGCCTAGCAAAGTCAAGGTCAAAGTCGGTGTCAGTGAACCGAAAAAAGACGTTCCCATCACGATTGAGCCGATTGGACTCATTCCAGATGGCAAAGCCATCGCAGGCTTCAAGTTGGATCATGACACCGTAACACTGTACGGACCTGATGCGGTATTGGAAAAAATCAATGAAGTAAAAATTCAAGTACCTGCACAAAACTTGACCAAAAATACGCAGTTGACCATGCCGTTGATTTTACCAAGCGGTGTTGCGAAAACCAGCGTAACCAAAGTAAACATCAAGATTGAATTGGCGGATGCAGTGGAGAAAACCATTGACAATATTCCAATCACTTATATCAACAATACCAATGGCTATTCGTTCAAACCGGTAAATCCGGAAGATGTCTATGCCAATGTGGTATTGAGTGGGGCACAATCGCAAATTGATGCCATCAAGCCAGAAGACTTGCAAGTATACATCGATTTTGCGCAAATTAGTGAACCGGGGCAGCAAGACGTCATCTTGACGGTAGTTGGAACGAATAAATTGGTTTCGTACAGTTTAGCGAAACCAACGATTACGCTCATAGTCGAAGAGAAATAGGAGGAATGTATGGGGAAATATTTCGGAACAGACGGAGTTAGAGGTCGTGCGAACGACAAGCTAACGTTAGAGATTGCCATCGCAATTGGTAAATTTTTGGGAAGTTACTATGGCAAAGAGGGCCAAGCCAAGATTCTCATTGGCAAGGATACACGCCTTTCAAGCAGCATGTTTGAAATGGGATTGGCTGCGGGAGCGACGTCTACAGGGGCAAAAGTCTATCTTTTAGGGGTATGTCCGACTCCGGCAGTGTCGTATTTGATCAACAAGGAAAAATTCGCTTGTGGCGTAATGGTAAGTGCAAGTCACAACCCATACTATGACAATGGAATCAAAGTGTTTAACTCTAATGGGAAAAAGATGGAAGCCGATGTAGAGGCCATGATGGAACAGTTCATCGATGGGGAAATCCATGTGGAAACGGCAATCAACGAAGCCATTGGCCACGTGATTTACTGGGAAAAAGGCTTGTTGTTGTATGAGTCGTATTTAAAAGAAATTGTCCCTATTTCTGCTAGAGGACTTAAAATCGCGTTGGACTTGGCTAATGGGAGCGCGACCAGCTGTGCGGTTGAAGTGTTAAGTGAATTAGGGGCCGAACTGGAAGTCATCCACTCGACACCGAATGGCATCAACATCAATACCAAGTGTGGTTCAACGCACCCAGAAGAGTTATGTGAAATGGTTGCGACGGGTGAGTTTGATTGTGGGTTTGCCTTTGATGGTGATGCGGACCGCTTGATTGCAGTGGATTCTCACGGGAATTTAGTGGATGGCGATGCCATCATGTACATCTGTGGTACGTATCTTGATAAAATCAATCATTTGCCAGACCACAAAGTCGTAACGACGGTGATGTCTAACTTGGGCCTATACAAAGCCTTTGATCGTGCCAACATTGCGTACGAGCAAACTGCTGTAGGTGACAAATATGTCTTTGAAAACATGGAGCAAAACGGCTATGCACTAGGTGGCGAGCAGTCAGGACACATTATTTTCAAAGAGTTTGCAAATACGGGAGACGGATTGTTGACCGCCATGAAGTTGTTGGAGGTCATGGTTGCAGAAGGTAAAAAACTAGAGGAATTGGCAGCGGATTTGAAAGTGTATCCACAGCTGCTCATCAATACACCAGTTCAGGACAAACAAGCTGCATTGAAAGATGCAGGATTGAATGCACTTGTTGAAGAAATTGCTGCGGAATTGGGCAATGAAGGACGTATTTTGGTAAGACCAAGTGGCACCGAACCGTTGGTTCGCGTCATGGTGGAAGCCCAAACGGACGAAATTTGCGCCCATCACGTAGAAAGATGTGTAAATTACATCAAAAATCAAGGACTATAGTGTATAGTCCTTTTTATTTTTTTAAATTGTGTTATTATGTAGCAAAGAGGTGAACGATAACTATGAAAAAAGTGATATGCGTTGTAGAAGATGAAAAAGATTTAAATGAACTTGTTAAACGGTATTTGGAAAAAGAAGGGTACGAGGTTCGCTCATACTTTACTTATGAAGATGCTGCATCCAGTGTAAGTGCTGATGATGTCCACTTGTGGATTCTTGACATCATGTTGGATGATAAATCTGGATTTGACTTGTTGGAACTCATCCGTGCAAACGGGCGTGAAATCCCAGTGATTTTCATGAGTGCTCGTGACAAAGAATTTGATCGCATCATTGGATTGGAAAAAGGCAGTGATGATTATATCACCAAACCATTCTCTCCAAAAGAATTGGTATTACGCGTAAACAATGTTATAAAGCGTGTATATCGCAGTGAAAATATGCGTATTCAAATTGATGGCTACGAGTTGGATGAAGAACAACGTAAAGTGTTTGATGGAGACCACGAAATCGATCTTACTACCAAGGAATTCGATTTGCTGATGATGTTTATCAAAAACAAGGGCATCGCATTCTCCAGAGATAAAATTTTAGAAAACGTATGGGAAGACAACTATTTTGGCAGTGACCGTGTGGTGGATGACACCTTGCGTCGTTTGCGCAAAAAATTACCTAAACTCAATGTCCACACCATCTATGGATTTGGTTACCGTTTAGGGTAGTAATGAAACGAATTACAACTTGGGTCAAACAGCTGTCGCTATCGCAACAGCTGTTTGCGCTTATATTCTTTTTTATTGCATTTTTTGCGTCGTTTTTCTTCCTATACCTGTCTCGTAATGTGGAATCCTTCATTCGAGATCAAATGTACGACATTATTGCCCGCACCCAACGCAGTGTGGAATACTATTATATCGAAGGTTATCCACTGGATAACCTGATCAGTGAAGACCCTGACATTCGCAATTTCTTTTTCACCAGCGATTATATCCCCTTTGCAGGAGATGCTTTTCCAAGTGAAGAGTTGAAAAAAGATATTGTCCACAATCTGCGCAACTTGCCTGATGAGAGTGGAATGTTTGTCTTTCAAAAAGCGAATCACTATACTTACTACATGGCCCATCGCTTGCCTGATGACATTTTGGTGGTGACAATGATTGACGATCAGTCCCGGATTGATTTTCGCAATGGGTTGTTGAACTCGATTATCAACACCATCGTGCTTGTTGTGGGTGGGTTTTTCATCGTGTTGATGATTTGGATGGGGTATTTGATTCATCCACTCAATCAAATCCGCAGTTACATTGAAAAAGTGAAAAATGGTGAAGATCCGGTCTTGAAAATCAACCGTGACGATGAAATCGGAGAATTGGCAAGTGCATTAACCGATATGAGGGAAGAACTCAAAGCGCAGGAAAAAGTCAAAGAGGACATGGTACACAACATTTCCCATGACTTGAAAACTCCGATTGCGACCATTAAGAGTTATGCGGAAAGCATTAAGGATGGCATCTATCCATATGAGACACTCGAAAAAAGTGTTGACGTCATCATTGACAATGCCGAACGACTTGAGAAAAAAGTTCACTCGCTTCTGTATTTAAATCGCGTGGAGTATTTGATCAAAAATGAATCGCGGAAAGAGTCGACCAACATGAAGCACGTCATTGAACAAGTGCTCATCAGTGTGAAAGGGATTCGTCCGGAAATCCATTTTGAAAGCGAACTCGACAACATTTCCTTCCCTGGACTAGAAGAACCTTGGCGGGTATCAATCGAAAACATTATCGACAATGCGTTGCGTTATGCACGTTCAACCATCAAAGTGACATTGAATGCACAAGAGTTGACCATTGAAAACGATGGACCTAGCATTTCGGAAGATCGACTGAAAGCCATGTTTAAGCCATATGAAAAAGGTACCGGCGGACAGTTTGGACTTGGTCTAAGCATTGTCTCCCGCGTGGTAAGCGCCAATGATTATCGCGTAGAAGCAGGCAATACCAAAGATGGGGTCATTTTCCGCATCTATCCAAAAAAGCAAGGATAAGAAAACCAAAACTTGAAGCAAGTGCTTCAAGTTTTTTTTATTCCTCGAAAACCATTTTGAAGCAGTGCAATACTGGAGAAAAGGAAAGTATTACAGTCTTGTATATTTCATGTGATTTTATGGTATAATGTATGTGATAAAGAAGGTCTTATTACGAAAGATTATTAGAAAGGAGGGGTAATATGTTTTTTATGGAACGTTTTGAAGAGTTATTGCAAACTTGGAATAAGGGGATTGTACAGGAGGGCTTTGAGCCGGTTCGTTTTCAATGGGACGAGCGCAAGTGGATGCTGTTTCGCATCACGCGTATAATGGAACAAACAAGCAATCGCGAATTAAAGGAGCTTGGCAGCTTGCTGGTTGCACGGCTTTTGGGAAATGCGAAATACGCAAAGACTGCGCATGCGATGTATCAAGAATGCATGCAAATGGAAAGCTTTGCCAATCCAAGTATTTTACGACTAAGTTTACTGCAATTTTTTATGCGCTTCTTATTGACTCAAAAGGAGACAACGCAAGCAAGTGTTGTACTAACACAACTTCAACAATGTGGAAACGCTTGTGACATGAGTGAAATCGATCTTCTACTTGAACACACATTCGCCAATGCAGTAGCGTA
>JBOGAI010000199.1:0-1779 GCA_051655665.1 Erysipelotrichaceae bacterium
AATCGGACCGTAACGGTCTGAAAATTGTCGTTGACTTGAAAAAAGACAGCGATGCCAACTTAATCTTGCAGTATTTGTATAAAAATACGGATTTGCAAGTGTACTACAACTACAATACGATTGCCATCATTCAAAAGCGTCCGATGCAACTTGGACTATTGCAATTGCTGGATACGTACATCGACCATCGCAAAGAAGTGGTGTTGCGCCGCAGTCAATACGATTTGGACCGCAAAGCCCAACGTGCCCACATTGTAGAGGGGTTGATCAAAGCCATCTCGGTATTGGATGAAATCATTGAACGCATTCGTCAGGCCAAAGACAAAGCCGATGCCAAACGCTCCATCATCGCGCGTTTTGGCTTTAGTGAAGAACAAGCGGAAGCCATTGTCATTTTGCGTTTGTATCGTTTGACCAACACCGATGTCTTGGCCTTAGCGCAAGAGTATGACGCCTTGCAGGAAGAAATTGCGGCGTTGCAAGCCATCATTGCCCAGCCCAACTTGCTCATCAAAACCTTGGTCAAAGAACTCAAAGACATCAAAAAGCAATTTGCCAATCCAAGACGCAGCGTCATCGAACATGAAATCGAGGACATTGTCATCAACAAAGAAGACATGATTCAAAACGAACGCGTCATGTTGACTTTGTCACAGGATGGCTATTTAAAACGCGTCAGCTTGCGTTCTTTCCAAGCCAGTGACATTCAAACCAAAGTCAAGGACGGCGATGTGCTATTGGGGACCAACGAGGTCAACACCTTAGACAAACTCATGTTTTTCACCAACAAAGGCAATTATGGCTATCTCAACGTTTACGACATTGAAGAGGCCAAATGGAAAGATGTCGGAAGCCATCTCAACGCCTATTTGAAAGTGGAAACCGGAGAAACCATCGTCAATGGAGTGACCACTTCCAACTTTGCCAGCCACGCCTTCCTGATTACCATCAGCAAAAAAGGGATGGTGAAAAAGAGCTTGTTGTCCGACTTTGAAGTCTCACGCAACAACAAGCTGTTCTCGGCGATGAACCTAAGCGAAGACGATGTGTTGGTACGCACGTTGATTGCCTATGAAGGACAAGAACTGTTGCTCTTGTCTCAAAAAGGGTATGTAACCCGCTACAACATTTCGTTGATTCCCTTGATGGGGGTCAAAGCCAAAGGGGTCAAAGCCATGAACCTAAGCGAAGATGAACTGGTGGATGCGAGCATCGTGCATGAGCAAGATCAAGTGGTCTTCTTGCATGAACAAGGCGGCAGCAAACGCATCAAAGCAAGTGAGATTGTGAAAACCGGACGTCCTGCCCGCGGCGAGATGATTTGCAAACGCAACAAGACCAATCCGTACAAACTCAAATACGTGATTGCACGAAACTTGCAGGAAACCTTCTTCCTCCAAAATGGAGAAAACCTGGTGGTGACCATGAAAGACATCCCCTTGATGAACAAAGAAGCCACGTTCTCGAACACGCTCAACATGGAGCAGTTCTACGTGTATCAACATTTGCCACACATCAAGCAAGTGAGTGGAAAAGAACCAAGTGAATCCGAAATAAGCGATCACTTTCAAAATTTAAATCTGGACATCTAAAGTGTGAACCTCACACTTTATTTGTCTTTTTATGGTAAAATACATTCGAAAAGTTGAGGTACAGTATGAGTATTCGAACAAACATTAAACAATTTTGGAAAATCTTTCTCCAGGAAGAAGCCGCATTGCGCTTGGCGTATGCCAAACAAGAACACGTTGACAAAATCGAGCATTTACAAGGGCTAAG
>JBOGAI010000200.1:0-6104 GCA_051655665.1 Erysipelotrichaceae bacterium
TAGGAAAAGTTGGTGAAACATGGATAGTTATTATGAAGAAATCTTAAAAGAGCTTGAAGCCTTGATGCGCAAACAAGAGTATCAAGAAGTGTACGAGATCTTACAAGACGAGTTTAAAATGCCTTACATTCCCAAAGAAAGTGAGGATCGCTTGATTGCGTTGTACCACGAGGTGCGTGGTCATTTGCAAAAAGAACCAAGCGAGAAAGTGTTGGACGAAGAACAGTTGGAAACCATGCTGTTTGGAAGTTTGGAGCAAGCGTTACAAGTGGTGACGTATCTCAAAGAGCGCAATATTCGCAAATATGGAGCACTCATTCAAAGCTATTTTGAAAAAGAGCCGCATTATTTGATTCGCGCTTTGCTTATCGAAGCGTTGATTGATCAAAACGTACAAGATACTTTTCGATTGCAGATGGATGGAATGGACATTGACTTTATTCCCATGTATGTTGAAATGCCCATGGAAGCGGATGGAGCACTTGCATGCGTCCAAATGTTAAGAGAATTTTTTGAAAATGAAGATCCGTCTTTTCTAGCCATGTGTATCGATACGCTGATCAAAGAACTGTATTTTCGCTTACCGATGAATTTGGAAGAGGATGAAGCGACCCCTATGGCACTTGCCGTTGTGGAGTACGTCTTTCAAGCTCACGAGGACTTGGATGCTTTTCAAGACTTTATAAAGAAAAAAAATCTAGACAAGAGCCCTAGAATTGCATTATTATTAAGTAAGCATGACATTTCGAAATAGTTATGTTTTTGTGTGTAAATTAGTAAAAAACTAATGGAGGAAAATAGTTATGAACTCAAAATGGGAACTCAAAGAAAAATCAATGGGTGAATTGGAAGTCGTTGTTGCAGGAGATGCTTGGAAAGCAGCTCAAGAAAAAGCATTCGACAAATTGGCAAAAAACGTAAACCTGCCGGGTTTCCGTCCTGGACAAGCTCCACGTAAATTAGTAGAAAAACAAATCAGCAAACAAAACGTATTGATGGAAGCCATCGATTTTGTAGCCGGTGATGCATACGCAAGTGCGGCCGAAGAACACGACTTGTGGGTAATCGCACGTCCTGCTCTTGACATCAAAGCCATCGACGAAAACGAAGTAACATTGGTGTTCAACGTTGCCGTTAAACCGGAAGTTAAATTGGGTGACTACAAAAACTTGGACGTTACAAAACCGGTTGTCGAAATTACAGAAGAAGAAATCGAAGCACAATTGAAAGAAGCAAAAGAGCGCAATGCAGAACTTGTTGTGAAAACAGAAGGTACTGTTGCTCAACACGATACAGCAGTAATCGACTTTGAAGGATTCAAAGACGGTGTTGCGTTTGAAGGTGGAAAAGGCGAAAACTTCCCACTTGAAATTGGATCGGGTTCTTTCATCCCAGGATTTGAAGAACAATTGATCGGAATGGCAACAGGGGAGTCAAAAGACATTACGGTTACGTTCCCAGAACAATACCCTGCAGCGGATCTTGCTGGTGCAGAAACAACATTCAAAGTGACAGTTCACGAAATCAAAACCAAACACACTCCAGAATTGGATGATGAAATGGTTAAAGAGTTGAACATTGCAGGAGTGGAAACGGTTGAACAATTCCGTGCACACGTAGAAGCAGACTTGTTGAAATCAAAACAAAACAATGCAGACGATGCGTTCATGAACGAATTGTTGGGCAAAGTAGTAGAAAATGCAGATGTTGAAATCCCTGAAGTAATGGTAGAAGAAGAAACAGATCGTATGGTTCAAGAATTCGAAAGCCGTTTGCGTCAACAAGGATTCTCATTGGAGCAATTCCAACAAATGACAGGTCAACAAGATGACCAAATCCGTGAAACAATGCGCACCGATGCACACGCAAAAGTAAACTTGCGTTTGGTATTGGATGAAATCGCAAAAGTGGAAGGAATCCAAGTTACAGAAGAAGAACTAGATGCTGAATATGCAGGAATTGCAGCAATGTATGGAATGGAAGCAGAAAAAGTAAAAGAGTTGATTCCAACAGACTCTATTTCTTATGACTTGCGTTTGCGTAAAGCTGTAGAATTGATCAAAGACTCAGCTAAGTAATGAAAAAGACGCTTAGCGTCTTTTTTAATCATTAGAAAGGAAGGAATATATGGCTAAAGGAGATAAAAAAATCATCTCGATTCCCGTGGTATGCACCCGTGGAATTATTGTATTCCCAAATCAAGAAGTAATCATTGATGTGGGGCGACCAAAAAGCATTGAAGCGATTGAAGAAGCGGAAAACTTCTACGACCGCCACATTTTCTTGGTTTCTCAACAAGATGTCATGGTGGAGGATCCACAACCGCAAGATTTGTACGCAACCGGAACGTTGTGTGAAATTCGCAGCGTTCGTAAAATGGATGGGTTTTTACGCGTAAAATTCCATGGGTTGGAACGTGCGGTATGGAACCAATTGCACTATGAAGGACGTTTCATCGTCGGGGAAATTTACCCCGTAGTAGACCAAGTTCAAGATGAAATGGAAGAACTTGCTTTGGTGCGTAAAATTGCGAAAACGTTTGAAACCATGGAAGGCGTCAGCATTCAAATTCCAAAAGAAATTGTGGCCGAGATGGCCAAAGGCGTTTCAGCGGTGCAATTGGCCGACCAAGTGGCGCAAATCTTACCTGTGCCGGTTGAAAAACGTCAACTGATGCTGGAAACGTTGGGCATCAACGATCGTCTGGTGCTGATTCTTCAAGAAATTGAAAACGAAAAGCAACTTGCGAAAATCGAAAACGAACTAAACGACAAAATCAAATCCCGCATTGAAGATTCGCAAAAAGAATACTACTTGCGTGAAAAAATGCGCGCCATCAAAGAAGAGTTGGGCGATGCCGTCGACAAAGACGACGATGTCGGGAAAATTCGAGAAGCGTTGGCAAAAAATCCTTATCCAAAAGCAATCAAGGACAAAATCAGTGAAGAGTTGTCCCGCTATGAAATGTTGCCACCTGCTTCAAGTGAATCAGGTGTCATCAAAACCTACATCGATTGGTTGATGCGTTTGCCTTGGTGGCAAGAAAGCCAAGACAACGAAGATCTAAACAAAGCCCAAGAAATTTTGGATGCAGACCACTATGGCCTAGAAAAAGTCAAAGAGCGCATTTTGGAATACTTGGCGGTCAAACAAATGACCAATTCTTTGAAAGCACCAATTTTGTGTTTGGTCGGGCCTCCAGGGGTCGGGAAAACCTCCCTTTCCAAATCGGTGGCGCGTGCCTTGAATCGTGAATTTGTGAAGATGAGCGTAGGGGGCGTCAAAGACGAAGCGGAAATTCGTGGACATCGTCGTACGTACCTTGGCTCCATGCCAGGGCGCATCATCCAAGGGATGAAAAAAGCAGGTACCCTCAATCCAGTATTCTTGATTGATGAAATCGACAAAATGTCATCCGACTATAAAGGCGATCCAACCAGTGCGATGCTTGAAGTCTTGGACCCTGAACAAAACCAATTCTTCTCAGACCACTATTTGGAAGAAAATTATGATTTGTCGAAGGTGTTGTTTATTGCGACCGCAAACTACATCGAAAACATTCCGGCTCCACTGCAAGATCGTTTGGAAATCATCAACATTTCCTCCTATACGGAACTGGAAAAATTGTCCATTTGCCGCCGCCACTTGATTCCAAAACAATTGGGAGCGAACGGCTTGAAAACGTCCCACTTCAAAATTGACGATGAGATGGTTTCCTACATCATCAAATACTACACCCGTGAAAGCGGTGTGCGTCAGTTGGAACGTTTGATGGGTACTTTGGTGCGTAAAACCGTGTTGGCCGTCATCAAAGACAACAAGAAATCGATTAAAGTGACCAAAAAACTTGTCAAAGAGTGGTTGGGACCTGAAAAATTTGAATATGGGAAGAAAGAAGCGAAAAACCAAATCGGTACGGTTACCGGATTGGCGTATACAGCATTTGGAGGAGACATTCTTCAGGTGGAAGCGACAATGTTCCCAGGAAAAGGAAACCTCATCATCACCGGACAATTGGGTGATGTCATGAAGGAAAGTACGACCATCGCCTTTGGTTATGTCAAAGCCAATGCGCAAAAATACGGCATTGCCCAAGATGTCATCGAGCATAACGATTTCCATATCCACGTACCAGAAGGTGCGGTTCCCAAAGATGGACCAAGTGCTGGGGTTACCTTAACGACTGCGCTTGTCTCTTTGTTGACCAATCGTCCGGTCAATGCGGATTTGGCGATGACAGGAGAAGTGACATTGCGTGGAAACGTGCTTGCGATTGGCGGCTTGCGTGAAAAATCGTTGGCAGCATATCGCAGCGGCATTTCCACCATCTTGATTCCAAAAGAAAACGAAAAGGACATTGCAGAGCTTCCACAAACGATCAAAGATCATGTGCGCATCATCCCGGTGGATCACGTATCCAAAGTGTTGGATGTGGCTCTGGTAAAAAACAATGGAATTTAACAAAGCAGAACTGGTCATCTCTGCCGCAAGCAAAGAGCAATGGCCTGAAACGACCATCCCGGAAGTGGTGTTGGCAGGGCGTTCCAATGTGGGAAAATCCTCCTTCATCAATACGATGGTGCGTCGTAAAAAATTGGCTTACGTGGGCAATACTCCAGGGAAAACCCGCCTGTTGAACTTTTTTACGTTGGATGACAAATACATGTTTGTCGATGTGCCAGGCTATGGCTACGCCAACACCTCTAAAACCCAATTGCTCAAGTTTGGCGAAATGATGGAAGATTATTTCGCTGGACGTGCTCAGAAAAAAGGTTTGGTGTTGTTGGTCGATGCCCGACACAAACCAACAGAAGACGACATCACGATGTTGGAATTCGCACGATACTACGAATTGCCAACCGTAATCGTCGCAACCAAAATCGACAAACTCAAAAATTCAGAGCGCCGCAAAAATCTTGACCGCATCCGTCATACGTTGCAACTAGATGACCACGAATTGCTCATCCCATTCTCTAGTGATACCAAAGAAGGGGTGGAGGCAGTGTGGAAGGTTTTATTGGAATTTTTTGAGCGATGATCCGCAAACAACTTCAGTATTTTGGATTGGCGTTTGTTGCAGTCATTGCGGTATTGTTCGTCATTTTTCAACTGAATCGGGAACGCTTGGTCACTCCAAGTGAAACCATGGAGGGCACCATTGTCCAGTGGGATGCGAAAAGCTTCACGCTGGAACAAAGTAGCCGAACCCGTATCAAGTTTCAAAGCGTCTCACAAATTCGCTACTACGATGCCGATGAAAATGCATTGGATCGGGTTTCTGTAGGCGATGAGGTGGTTGTCGGTTATTTTCTTCAAGAAGATACCTACTACGCCGTTGTGGTCGTGCAAAAACCAAAACCCTAGCAAACTCGCAAGAGTTTGCTTTTTTTTATGGAAGTCCCTCAAGAAACACGCTGTCAATCTAGTGTTAGATACTTATCTATAATATAAATTGACAATTATCTAACTAAAGAGTATCCTACTTGTAAACACACAAGAAAGGAGAGTCTTTATGGATTCGACCCAATCATCCCAGCACCCCTACCGTGTGGTGCTGAAAAATACCAATTATCTATTATATCTTAGCGGCCAGCTCATTTCGCGTTTTGGCGATTCGCTGGATGCCATTGCCTATGCCTATATGGTGTATACCCTAACCGGCAGTGCAGCACTGATGACCTTACTGTTCGGGGTGAACGCCTTGCCCACCATCCTGTTTCAACCGTTTGCCGGGGTTTTGGTATCGCGTTTTGAGAAGAAACGGGTGCTGTTTCTCACCAATGTCGGACGGGGTGGTTTAGTGGTGTTGACGGTTCTCCTTTTTCTTTCCGGTGCCTTGCAAGTATGGCATTTGTTCGCGATCACACTGTGCAATTCCACACTAGAAAGCTTTCAAGGTCCCGCTTCTTTGGCAATCATGCCCTTGTTGTTGAGCAAAGAAGAATATGCACCAGCCCTAGGGGTGCGCACCTCGCTAGGACAGCTTTTGGAACTGTTGGGGGTGGGCTGCGCAGGGTTTCTTATTGGCATCATGGGAGTGGGGGGCGTCATGTTACTCGACGCGATTTCCTTTTTTGCGTGCGCATTCTTGCAAAACAGCGCGC
>JBOGAI010000201.1:0-10536 GCA_051655665.1 Erysipelotrichaceae bacterium
ACAACACCCCAGATATGATTACGGGAACGTTGAAGATTTACAAATGGAGCGAATGCGATTGCTTGTTGGATGGAGCCGTATTTGGCTTATTCGACAGCCTAGACGCATCCGAACCATTGTTTACCGCAACAACCATTAACGGAGTTGCGGTATTTGAAAACTTGCCAGAAGGCACCTATTACTATCAAGAATTGGCAGCGCCTGCTGGGTACATCTTAAATACCAACCGCAAGATGATTGTGATTGATGAAAAAGATGAAGTAGTAGAAGTCAACGTCATCAACTACAAATACGAGTATGGTGACTTGATCGTCCATAAAGTTGACCTGTATCACGGTGTGATTCCATTGCACGGTGCAACCTTTGCCCTGTACAATGCACAAGATGAACGGGTCGACGAAGAAACAACCGATTACAATGGACTGCTTCGCTTTGAAAATCTTCCATATGGCACATACAAGCTCGTCGAAGTCGTAGCCCCTCATGGCTATGTCTTGGATGCAACCCCTCGTATGGTGACCATTGACCAAGACGAAGTAAGCATCGTCATCAAAAACCGAATGCAAGAAACCACTAGTGGCTTGTTTATCTTCAAAGTTGATTTGCATGAAGGCAAACCAATGCCACTGATGGGGGCAACCTTTACCCTATATGATTTCACCGGTAGAAAGGTAATCGCGTCCAACCTGACAACCAACTTGTTGGGATTTGTGAACGTTCCAAATTTACCAAGTGGACACTATTGGATACAAGAAACCAAAGCACCAGAGGGATATGAACTGATGAACGTCAAACTTCCTGTTTACGTATCGATTCACTCCCCATACTCCTTCATCGTGGTGCCAAACATTCGTACCAGCGCCGTTGTGGAACTTCACAAATACGACGCGAATACCAATGCGCCATTAGCCAATGTGGTGTTTGATGTTTACAAAGCAAACGATCGCGAACGCGTTGTGGCGACAATGACAACCGATTTATCCGGCTATGCGAAATCCGGCAAATTGCCATGGGGCGACTATGTACTGGTCGAACGCAGCACGCCTGCGGGATACCAAGCACTCGAACCAATCGACTTTACCATCGGCAAAACCGACTCCAAGGTTAGCCTTGAGGTCTATAACGAACAAATCCGTGGTTCAGTTTCCCTGTACAAATACGATGCGATTACTCAAGAAGCGATCGCGGGTGCCATCTTTACACTCCAAGGGGAAGATGATATGTATTACTCCTTGGATGGAGCCCCATTGAGTGAACCGGTAATGCTTACGAGTGATGAAATGGGAGAGATTCGTGTAACCAATTTGTTGGCAGGAACCTATCGATTTGTGGAAGTAGCAAATGAAGGCTATGAAGTAGACGCAACGCCTCAAGTTGTCGAACTTGCATTCCCACTTGAAATGAATACCGTCGTAGCCGTAAATGGTGGAGAAGGCTTTGCCAATACCCCAGAAAAAGCACGCGTCGTCATTCATAACGTCAATGAACAAGACTTGCCAATCAATGGCGGTAAATTCCAAATCTGGACTAGTGTGAATGGAGCACCAGGGGAGTTGATTGAAGAAGTGGAAACCTTGGTAGAGGGAACCAAAGAAAGCATGTGGTTGCCATATGGCGATTACTTCTATCTCCAAGTTCGTACCCCACAAGGCTACATCTTATCCAACCCAGCTCCAGTGCCATTTACCCTTTCTTTGGAAACCGTGGATGATGCCAGAGAATTGCATGTCTATGTGGTCAACAGAGCGCAACGCACCTACTTGTTAAGTGATTTGAAGTTCGCGAATGTCTTTGAAATCCAAGATCGCTTCCCAGATGCATTCCAAAACACAAGTTTCTCGATCTATACCTCAGAAGACATCTCCTATGTCAATGAAGAAGGTCCTCAATTTGTTGCAAAAGGTACAAAATATACCTTTAACTTAAAACAAAGCGGAGAACAAACCTTTGTACTAGATTATGGAAACTTCACACGTTACATGTATCCTGGATTCTATTATATGGTTCAAGAAGAAGTGGACATCAACTATCAAAAATTCAATGAAGTGTATCCATTTGAAGTCGTCGAAGGCATTGACGTCATTTGGGGAAATACCAATGCACGTAGTGAAGAAACAGATGGAACCTTGTTGTTGTATCACAAAGTAAAACGGTTTGATATTAATGTCTTCTATATGATGGAAGGAGGCGGCCGTGCGTTGCCAAGTGGACGTTTCGCGCTATTGGACAGCAATGAACAGCCAATCGACGAATTGTTTACGGGCTACTACGATCCGGAAAACTTCTTTGAAGACATCAAAGCCTTATTCGTATTCAATGCAACTCAAAAGGCTCGAATGTTGGTCACTTCCAATAAGAGCATGGAATGGACTGCGCTGACTTTGGGCAACAATGCCAACGCACTCAAAGATGCAAGCCTGTTTGACCAAGAAGTCGGACCACTTGGGGTGGAAAAGAGCGCGCAAGACTTTGCGGCCGTATCCATTGCACAAGAAGATCCGGCAGCCAATCCGCTCATCCTTGCTACCGATGCCAACGGGGAACTCATTTTCCCTGACTTGCCAAATGGTACCTACTATGTACAAAAAGTAGGCAGCCCAACCCTATACAAAGCCGTCATTTTCAACCAAGATGTTGACATTACCGTTTACGAACGGGAAGGTGGAGACGATGATGTTCCTACGTTCGCCAACGATTATTTGGATTTGTTTATGGCAACTGGCGTATTGTCCTTGTTGGGTATCTTAGTACTAGGACGCAGACGCAAAGAACGCGAAGAAGAATAATGGAGCGAAGATTTAAAGGGAAGAAAACCCTTATCTAAGTAGCCATGCTCGCAAGAGTAAAGAAGAGGGTTCACGCAAGTGAACCCTTTTTTCGTGGTGGGAAATTGTGGAATTTGGTCAGGGTGGTTGTATTAAGGTTATGGGGTAGCGTATACTAAAGAAGTTAAGTTTATGTGATTGAACGCCAAAAAGGGAGGGGATGTGCATGGGGATCATGGATTTGGGAAATCCCATCGTAAATGTTATAAGCGCCTTTGTGTTTTGGTATCCGTTGTTGCTTGGATTGTTTTGGATTGTAGGTTCACAAATTTTCGTGTACTTTCACGAGCGTGGTGAACCAAAGGAAGTCGACATACAAGGAACCACATGGCCCAAAATGAGCATTTTGGTTCCTTGTTACAACGAGGAAGACACGATTGTGGAAACCATTCAAAATCTAGCCACATTGCCCTACCCCGATTATGAGCTCATCGCCATAAACGATGGTTCAAAAGATCAAACCGGAGCCATCTTGAAGGGACTGCTGGAGGTGTATCCTCGCTTGCGGGTCATTGATTGTTTGGAAAACAAAGGCAAGGCCAACGCCTTGCATATGGGGGCTCATGCCTCTACCAGTGAGTATTTGATTTGTGTGGATTCGGATGCCTTGTTGGATGAAGAAGCACCCTTTTATTTGATGCACCACTTCATGCATCATGGGGAGCGTGTGGGAGCGGTGACGGGGAATCCGCGCATTCGCAACCGAGACACTTTGTTGGGTCGCATGCAACTGGTGGAGTATGCCTCCATCATTGGCTCCATCAAACGCACGCAAAAAGTCATCGGCAAAGTCATGACCGTTTCGGGCGTGATCGTAGCCTTTCGCAAAAAGGCTTTGGTTGATGTGGGCCTATGGGATCGTGACATGATTACGGAAGACATTGCCGTTTCGTGGAAACTGCAACGTCGCTTTTGGGACATTCGCTATGAGCCGCGCGCACGGTGTTGGATGTTGGTGCCCGAAACCATCAAAGGCATTTACAAACAGCGCATTCGCTGGTCGCAAGGAGGCCAGGAAGTATTGTGGAAACATGCCAACATCTTTTTGGATTGGAGACAACGTCGTTTGTGGCCCATCTATTTGGAACAGCTGTTCAGTGTGCTGTGGGCACTGATGTGGGCCCTTGTCACCGTGTATCTGTTTTTCAGTGCCGACTACCTTACGGATTTGTTTATATGGTTTACGTTCAACTCGTTTATCTTGGTACTCTTAAGCCATCTGCAACTCTTTACGTCCTTAGTCAATGAATCGCGTTATGATCCCGTCAAACGCTATTATATATGGGCAGCCTGGTATCCAGCGTTGTATTGGATGATCAACTCGGTTGTCGTCATTATGGCCGTTCCCAAAGCCATTATGGCCCGTATGAAAGGAGGGTATGCCACATGGGAATCACCCGATCGCGGAAACGTAAAAACTATGTAGTGCATTCAAAATCCTCCTGGCTTCAAAAGTTGGTATTATGGATGACCACTACGGTGGTATGGATGTATTCCCTTGTAGCCCTTTATGTGTTTGTAGGGGGGGCGATGAACTTGAATACTCCATATTTGTCCACCATCAAATCTGCACTCAACATTACCAACTACAGTATTCAAACCTTTTTGCTGCTGATGCTTGGGTTGATGGTGTTGTTTGCCTTGCTTCTTTTGGGCTGGAGAACCTACAATAAAAAACGCTTTGGCGGGTTGAGACGAAGAAAATACCCCACTCCCACCAGCGATGAGGAGATGTTGGCTTTGGAACTGGTGCAAGAGGAAGACTATTACACCTTGCAAAGTCAGCGCTATGTGGTCTTTCAAGAAAGCCCCATCAAAGAATTAAAGGAAGTCAAAGCGAGGGAACGCTTTGGCTAAGCGTATGGGAAGAAACGCGGTTGTAGCGATCGTGGTGGTACTGGTTGGCTGGCAGCTGTTTTCCTTGCTGTGTACTCCGATACCGCAAAGTAAGGCCCCTTTGATTGAGGAGGGAGCGCACTGTGTGGCGTTGAACTATCATCGCGTCACCCCGGCTTCCTTTTCCAAAAAACTGCTGACGTTTGTGACCCAAAGCAAAGAACTCACCACGTACGATGTGGACCAAGCAGTGTTTGAAGCCCAACTTGATGAACTCCTTGAAGCGGGTGCGTATTTTGCCACCCCTTTGGATTTGGCGGATTTTGCGCAAAGTGGCAACTATCCCGACAAATGCGTGTGGATTTCCTTTGATGATGGGGATCAAAGCGTCTATGAATACGCCTTTCCTTTGTTACAAGAGCGAAACATTCCCTTTACCTTATTTGTGATTTCGAAACATGTAGGAAGCAATGATTTCCAAAACTTGAAGCTTGCCTCATGGTCACAACTGCGCACCATGGTGGAAAGTGGGTTGGCGACCATTGGCTCCCATACGCATGACTTCCATTATTTGGTAGAGGACGAAGCAGTACTGTTGCAAGCACAATACGTCAAAGACTTCCAGCGCGATATTGTGCAAAGCAAAGCCATCCTTGAACAACAACTCGGGGTTGTGGTCAATACCCTTGCCTATCCTTTTGGAAATGCCAATGAGACCATTCAAGAAATCGTCGCACTGGCGGGCTATACCCAAAGCTTTGAATTGGCCCCTTACCCCATCGATGCTCGCACCCATCCCTTGGCGCAGCCACGCTATTTGGTTTCCAAGCACTTGTTTGAAGCGAGCATTCGCCCATGGCTGGCAAAGCAACCTTCCTAACTCCATCAAACACGTCCAAGACCCCTTGGACGTGTTTTTTAATCCTATTCTTTTTTTGTTCCCTGCTTTTTTTGAAATTTAGTTTCAAATATAAAAAAATATGGATGAAATGCATAAAAAAAGCAGAACTAGGGGCATAAAGTGAAACTTGGGTGAGAAAAGATACGTAAAAGTTTAGGAAAGCACGCGGAATCAAAAATTTAACGCAATTTTGAGGCGCATTTGGGATTTGTCAGTGGCGAAACGGGGGAAAACCAAGTATAATGAGAGCGTAAATGCAATAGGAGGATGGCGATGTTTTTACTGACACCTGGACCAAGCGAGTGTTTGGCTGAAGTATTAGACGTATTGGGGGAACCAATCCCTTACCATCGTTCACCAGAATTTGGTGAGCTGTATTTTGAAACCCATGAACTGCTGAAACGCGTGTTTCAAACAGAGCAGGGAGAAGTCTTGATTTACAATGGATCGGGTACCTTGGGCATGGATTTGAGTGTCGCCAGCTTTTTTGAAAAACAAGACGAAGTCTTGGTCATCTCAGTGGGCAACTTTGGCGATCGGTATATCGAAATTTGTACCCACTATGGCTTGCACGTGCATACCCATAGCGTAGCATGGGGGCAAACCTATGACCTCGAAGTAGTCAAAACCTTGTTGGACGAACATCCCCACATCAAGGGCGTGTTCGTTACCCACTGCGAAACGTCCACCGGTGTGCTCAATGATATCGCACCCCTGGGAAGTGTGTGTGCGGCTCATGATTGTTTGTTGATTGTCGATACGATTAGTGGGCTGGTTATGAACCCGTTCGACTTTGATGGCTGGGGCGTGGATGTGGCGATTGCGGCCAGTCAAAAAGGATTTTATATGCCACCGGGTCTTTGTATGATGGCACTAAGTCCCAAAGCCCAGCACCGCGTAAAACCAGATGGCAGTTACTACTTGGGCATTCAAAAGAATTTGGCCTTTTTGCGTAACAAACAAATTTTCACAACGGTGAATACCCCCTACATCAAAGCATTGCACTTGGCTTGTACGTACATACTAGAAAACGGACTCGCCCAAACCCAACATTTTTATGAAACCACGCACGCCACCTTAAAACAAGGGTTGCAAGCGTTGGGGTACGAAGCGTTTCTAGAAGACCATGAATCCAAGTCACTTTTGGTCATGAAAGAAAAAAACGGTGTGGATACGGTTGAGCTTTTGGCCAAACAAGGGATCTTGATTGGCAAGGGAATGAAAGAATTATTGGGTACAACCATTCGCTTTGGCAATATGAACGCCACAAGTCTAGAAGTGGTACAACGCGTATTAACCATCTTACAAGAAGCAAATAAAGGAGAGCACAATCATGAATGAGAAAATGTATGTTAAAGACAATTTGGTGGTCATCAACTTCAATAAGGGTTATGTGAGCACCCCTGCACAATTGCTCAATTCGACGACGTTCAAAAACGTCGTGGAAAACTTTATTGAACACCTAAAAGAACAAGACTATGAGTTGTATGTGTGGGCACTCAATCATCATGTGCCACGGGTTGCGAAAGTGGAAATCACCAATGTCTTCCGTCAGCTTTTGGTCTTTGGGGTGGATGAAATTGACAGCTACTATTTGCGAAACAAAGAACTGCTTTTGAAATTTATTGAAGCGCTCTACAGCTATTGGAAATCCTTTCAACGGTTCACCATCAACGACCGTGGCAACTCGGTTGGCTTAGCCGGACGCTCTTTTGTAGATGCCGATGCGGACTTTAACCGGTTGGTGCGCTCTACCTATCGTTTGTTGGAAGAAAAAGTAAAGGGGCGTCGCAATTTGGTGTATCGCCAGTTGCAAGCCGGATCCAACGCGGCCATCTTATTGCGCGACAGCGAGAAAAGCTTTACCGGGGCCTACGAAAAGCTCAATTCCATCTCCATGATCGATTCGATTATGTTGCGTACGCCCATGATTCTCTATCCCAAATCCAACAAGCGCGAAGGGGCTTTCGAGCAAGTGTTTGAAAATCCCATCGATCGCTTCAGTGGAATGGAGGATTATACGTGCTATCCTGCCAAAGTAGGAACCTTGTTGGCGTATATTTACGTGCACAAAGATTTCATTGCTTCCCAAATTGCACTGTCCAACTTGTTTGAGTTGGCCAACGAAGATGAATGCAAAAAACCAGATCTCATCATGCTTTTTGGAGTCGACAATGGCAAAGGATGTCGCTTCTATCACGACGCAGAAAACGAGTTGTGGGTAGGGGCTGTGACCTATGATGAGAAAATTGAATATTTTGGCTACTTGAAAAAGATGACGTTGACCTTGTTTAACTGTGCCATGATGGCGAAAAAAGCCTTGCCGATCCATGGTGCTTTTGTCAGTGTGCGTTTGCGCAGCGGCGTGCGCAAAAACGTAATGCTCATCGGTGACAGTGGGGCGGGGAAATCGGAAACGATTGAAGCCTTGAAAAACTTGGGCAATGAGCAAATCGTGGACATCGATGTCATCTTCGATGACATGGGAACGCTTTCCATTCAAGACGACTTCTTGTATGGACAAGGTTCGGAAATCGGGGCCTTCATCCGTTTGGATGACCTAGACAAAGGCTCTCCTTACAAAGAAATCGATCGTTCCATCTTTATGAATCCACAAACAACCAATGCGCGCGTCATCGTTCCGGCTGCCCCCTATGCCCTCATCGTGAAAAAACACTTGGTGGATTGCGTGTTGTATGCCAACAACTATGACCAGGAAGTCGGTTTGCATTTCTTTAATGACCCAAGTCAAGCCATCGACGTCTTCAAACAAGGCAAACGCATGGCCAAAGGAACGACCGATGAAGTCGGCATTACGACAACCTACTTTGCCAACCCGTTTGGTCCGATGCAGTTGCAAGCGGTATGCGATGGACTCATTGAGACGACGTTTGCGAAACTCTATGATTTACACATTCCGGTGGGCCAAATCTATACCCAACTAGGATTCAATGGAACCGGGCTTGCCGACAGCGCCAAAGCGCTTTTGGAGTGGATTAGCCATGATACAACTCAGTAACATTCTGGAAGCACAACAACTGCTTCAACCCATTATTCAAAAAACACCATTGGTGAAACTAAAAAATCATGAAAACATTTATTTAAAAGCGGAAAACTTGCAGACGACCGGCGCCTTTAAAATTCGAGGGGCCTACGTAAAAATCAGCAAGCTTACGGCAGAACAAAAAGCCTTAGGCGTGATTGCTGCTAGTGCAGGCAATCACGCGCAAGGGGTTGCGAAAGCCACTCAGATGTTGCACATCCGTTCCACGATTGTCATGCCGAAAACGGCGCCGTTGGCCAAAATCAATGCCACCCGCAAGTTTGGTGCCAATGTCATTTTACAAGGGGATACGTTCAACGATGCGTATACGTACGCCAAACACTTGCAGGAGTTGACCGGACAAGTGTTTGTGGAGCCTTTTGATGATTTTGACATCATTGCAGGGCAAGGCACCATTGGGGTGGAAATCTTGGAGAAACTGCCCGAAACCGATGTCATCTTGGTACCGGTAGGCGGCGGCGGGTTGATCTCGGGGATTGCCGTCGCGGCGAAAGCCTTGAAACCGGAAATACAAATCATCGGGGTGCAAGCGGAAAGTGCGGCTTCGATGAAGGTGGCTTTGGAACAGCAGGAACGTGTCATTTTGGATTCGGTGTCCACGATGGCCGATGGGATTGCCGTCAAACAAGCAGGCGTTCATACGTTTGCCCTATGCACGCAATTCGTAGATCAAATCCTGACCATCTCGGAAAGTGAAATTGCGGCGTCCATTTTGTATTTGTTGGAAGACATGAAAATGGTTGCGGAAGGAGCCGGTGCCATTGCGTTGGCCCCGATTCTCTTTGAAAAGATCGAGGTAGTGGGGAAAAATGTCGTCGCGGTGCTCAGTGGAGGCAACATAGACGTCAACTTCTTGGCCAAAATCATTGATACGGGCTTGGTGGAAACCGGACGCAAAGCCACCCTCAACGTACGCTTGGTCGACAAACCGGGCAATTTGGTCAACGTCTTGGATTTGGTGGCCAAAGCGGGAGCCAACATCGTCAGTGTCGACCACGAACGGGGCTTTTTGAAAAACGATTATCGTAGCGCAAGAGTACGATTGGTGTTAGAATTGAATGACAGAGCGCATTTGTTGGACATTGTTTCGCAAATTGAAGCCGCAAATATTACAGTAGAAATCGAGGAATAAGATGTATGGTAGAACAAAAAGATCCGTACCAACTCAAGTTGGACAAAACCCTAGCGGAAATTGATGAATTAAACCAAGAACAAATCATGGCGCAGTTTAAGCTGATGGGTTGTCCGCTTACGCTAGAAGAATTGCAAACCAAACTCAAACTGACGTACAACGAACTCAGTGTGGCCGATTGGATTTTTGAAACCTATCCCATTGACGATACCCCTTCCCCCTATGCGAAAGAATTCATCGACGAAGGACTCATCCAACTCCTTCGCCTAGAACCCATTTATGGCTTCACCCACTATGGGCTGATTGCGGAGTCATTGCGGATGTTGGCGGATGCGAAACTTGGCACCCAAGAAAAGGTCAAAGCATTTGAAGAAGCGTTTCGCAAACTTTTTGTCTTGGCGAAAAAATTTGATTTGAACAACTTCGATGGGATGATGTATCAAATCCATGACGGCATGGATTTGCAGGCCCTTATCGTGGATTATTTGGATGAGCTGATGGAACTTGGGCGGACCACGGACAAACGCTACTATCAAGTTCTCATTGACTTTATTGAGAAATTTCGCAAGGTGTTCAAACAAGTCAATCCCTACTTCTTGTTGGCACTAGACTATGAGTTGGCGCAAGCCCTCATCGCCAAAGGCAACAAACAAGGAGAAAAGATGTTCTTGCAGTTACTGGAACAAGAAAAAGACAAGACCGACGTGGTCTTGCACTATGCGTTGGCGTATTTGGATGAAGATGAGCGCAAGGCTCAAAAAATCATTCAACGCTATCG
>JBOGAI010000202.1:0-1810 GCA_051655665.1 Erysipelotrichaceae bacterium
TGCTCATTATGTTAACACTAACGTGTTATTGTTATTTTTGAATTATTCAATTCTTTGTTTGAATTGACGTTTCCTGTTTAGTTTTCAAAGAACTACCACGCTTTTCAGCGCTCGTATATAATACCAATTCCTCAACCTATTGTCAACCCTTTTTATGCCTAATTTTGAAAATTATATGCAAGGAGCCAAAAATGACCTTTTTCTCAAATAAAAGAGCCAGTTGGTCAAAAAAAGGGGGAAATTATCCCTTCGAAGCTGCAATCTTAAAAATTATCCCACAGTACGTCATCATAGTCGGGATGCAGTGCGAATTGCTTGTTGGCATAGGCGCATTTCACCTTGACTTTGATTTTGTGTTCCCGCAAAAAATCGACAAACTGCATAAACAAGACTTCTCCTACCCCTTTCCCACGAAATGCTTCGTCAATCGCGGTATGTTCGATCGTCCAAATCTTTGGATTATAAAAGGAGTAATGAATCGTCGCGGCCTGCTCTCCATTCACCACCATCATATACCATCCCAATTGTCCTTGTTCTTCGCACGTGTATTCAATGCTATACTGGGATGCATCCCACTTGGTTTTCGTTTCCATCTTTTCTCTCCTGACACAGTTTTATACTTCGACAAGACCCTACTCTTGTTTTCCTTTTGGCTCAAACGGATAAAGGTTATGCGCTCCATCACAAAAAGGTCGATTGCGGCTTTTCCCGCAGCGGCACAAGGTGTAATGATCCGTATGCATCAATTCTTGGACGCTGTCTTGATCGTCAATCAAATCCACCCCACTCACACACAAGGGGCCATTGGGGATGATTTCGAAGCCAACGGCTTCCTTCCAGGCACTTACTTCCTCTTCATTGGGTAGTTGATAGGTCAGCGCTCCACTTGGACAGCGTTTAATGGTTTCCACAATTTGTTCCATCTCGCCGTTTTGTGGTTGAATCCATGGCTTCGCTGCAAAATTGAATACACTTGGCAGTCCTTCGACACACTTTTTCACATGGGCACAAAGGGCTGGATTGTAGTAGACAATAATTTCTTCACTTGCGTATGAACGCTTCGGAAAGCTACAACGGTTGGCTTCCTTTTTACCAACAAAGCCCACCTTCAAATGCGTACCATCACAGTAGGGGCCATTTTGAGTTTGTCCACAGCGGCAAATGGCACTGACACGAGGGATCGGCACAACCTTTCCTTCAACCAATACTTCCTCAACTTCATAGCTTACATAGGGGGTGTATTGGGTAAACACAATCCCGGGTTCCCGTTTTTTCATGCCGCTTGCTCCTTATCCCACACGATGCCGTACTCGGGATGCAACTTCATTTGATGTATGACATAGCTGCATTTGGGTCTTACTTTGAGTTGATGAGCCATAGCATAGTTCATCATGTGGATAAACAACGCCTTGCCCACTCCAAAGCCCATGTACGGTTGGCTTACTTTGGTGCTCGAAATCACCATTGTACAGGGGTGTCGCTCGTCAAAAAAGTAACTCATATGGCCAATCTCATGTTCTTCCGCAAACGCAACAAAAGATCCTCCATGTTCCCGAGACACATGTTGAATCAGTGGTTCGATTTCTGTGTGCAACATACCATCCCTCCGTTCAGATGCTATTTTTTTTCATGATACCACGCTTATAAAATATTTCAATTTTAATCCGAGCAAAAAAAAAAGAACCCAAATGGGTTCGTTTTACCTGGCAGCGTGCTATCTTCACTAACGCGGGGCTAGCTATTGTCACCGCTGAAGTGCTTAACTGCTGTGTTCGGGATGGGAACAGGTGTGTCCACTTCGCCTTCACCA
>JBOGAI010000203.1:0-6862 GCA_051655665.1 Erysipelotrichaceae bacterium
GACTTCGTAATTGGATTGCACATCAAAGACATACTCAATCATGACACTCGTTTTTTTACTGATTTGCGTACCATCGCTTTGGGTGACACGCAACTCAAATTCATTGAGTCCCGTTGCAAATCCATAAGCATAGATGGGAAGTTCATATGAGGTGGTATTGGTGACGTTGGCTAGCAACACATTGTTTTGGAAAACCTCGACTTTACTGATTTCATATCCATTTTCTTGAATGCGCCAGGTAAGGCGCACGTTTTCTTCTTCATTGAATTGACCAAGGAAATTCTCAATGGTCACACTATCCTTGGACGGGACGGTTGGGTCAATCGGATCAGGATTGGGGTTGCTTGTAATGGGTGGATTTGTAGTTGGTTGGTTAGAAGAAACGTCCATTAACCCCACAAACAATACCACATTAAACAAGACGACGCTCACGACCAAGACAGTGAAAAAAAGATTGTTTTTAATAAATTTGATCATGGAACCCTCCTTTCGATGCTGACACCATTGTCATTATCATACAACAAAATGTCAAATCGTGCAAAGGGGGATGCTATCCCTGTTGTTGTTCCATCATGTCGAGTTTCAGTTTTAATAGGGTTTCGCTCAAGTCCACAAAATACGTTTGTGGATATTCAAAGCGCTTGATTTCATCCCACATCGACGCCATTGAAGCCGCACGATGGGCACGAATTGCTTCCAAGGAAGGCAATTCATACACCAATTCTCCCGCAATGAAAATTGGCACATGCAACTCTTCAATCAGGTAAGAATGGGCAGGAAGGGTCTTGCTTTTCCATGTGTTGACGGGATGAAAAATCTTAAGCGGCTTGCTTGGATCGATTTCCTCTTCCACACTGGTCATTAAGTCCGCAATGGCACGTTGTTCCGCATCGTAGATGCGATACAACTTTTTGTAGCCTGGGTTGGTCAACTTGGCGATGTTTTCACTGATTTTTATTTTCGGAATAATTTGATCTTTTTGAATCAAAGCAGCCAGTTTATACACGCCTCCAAATACCGGTGAACTTTTGGACGTCACCAGGTTTTCCCCGACACCGAAGATGTCAATTTTAGCACCTTGATTGATGAGTGATTTGATGATGTATTCATCAAAGGAGTTGCTAGCGACGATTGCGGTATCTTGCATTTGATTTTCATCTAAGATTTTGCGAATTTTTTTCGATAAGTAGGCAATGTCCCCACTATCGATTCGCACCCCTTTCAAACGATGTCCTTGCGGTTCCAACACTTCTTTGGCAATGCGAATGGCATTTTTCAAACCACTTTCTAAGGTATTGTAGGTATCCAAAAGCAAAGTGCAATTATTCGGATAGGTTTTCGCGTAGGCCAAGAAGGCTTCATATTCACTTGGAAAGGTTTGTACGAAGCTGTGGGCCATCGTCCCCACAACAGGCAGAGAAAAATGTTGCCCCGCATAGACCGTAGCACTGGCATCCACACCGCCAATATAAGCAGCACGAGCTCCAAAGTTAGCCGCATCAAAATTGTGCGCACGACGCGCCCCCAATTCAAACACTTTTGCGCCATTTGCTGCCTCCACAATCCGATTGGCTTTGGTGGCAATGAGCGTTTGATGGTTCACCGCGAGCAATAATGCAGTCTCAATGAGTTGCGCTTCAATCATTTTGGCTTTGACGCGGACCAAGGGCTCATTGGGAAAGACAATGGTTCCTTCCGGTACCGCATACAAGTCTCCGGTAAAGCGGAATTGGGCCAAATACTCTAAAAACGCATCGGAGAAGGTATCCAAACTGCGCAAATACGCAATTTCCTGTTCCCCAAAGCGCAAATTGCGAATGTAATGAACAACTTGTTCCAAACCGGCAAAAATGGCGTACCCGCCCTCATCTGGATTTTTACGGTAAAAAAGGTCAAAGACGGCTTCTGCGTCCAAATTCAGGTTTTCATTAAAATATACTTGAGCCATCGTCAACTCATAGAAGTCCATGACCATGGTGTGATTTTCAAACGAAGCCATACCTTACTCCTTCACTTCCTTCACGACCCTTACTCCACTTTGTTTCAACAAAGAAAGAGCAAAGGAATTGTAGGTGGTCGCATCGTGTCCAGGCGCACCATAGGTCTCCACACTATCTACTGGTACGATAATCCGCTTATGGTTTAGGTTGTATTCATTCAAATATGCTTGGAAGGACAATGCAAATTGCAATACGCAAATATCGGTGCAACAGCCACTGATCAAGAAATCGTCATGATTTGCTAGATAGTGGGGCAGTTGTTCTTGAAAAGCAGGGGCTAAAAACGTATTGGTCGAGTTTTTCGGAATAATCGTTTTCGCATAGGGTTCTAGCGCATCAATCACTTTGGATTCGTGGGAATCCGCTTCACAATGCGGTGGAAAGGCCTGAAACTCCCTTGCACTTTCAGGGTGCATGTCACAAGGAAATACCACCTGATCGCTAAGGGAAATCAATTTTGTTATGGCAGGCACAATGGTGGCGATACTTGGATCCGCTAGGGCTCCTTCGTAAACAAACCCATTGATCATGTCCACAACAAACAGCAACGGTTTCGACATCTCTTCACTTGAAATTGGCTCCAATAGGTCCAATACTTCTTCACTTATTCTCATAGTATTCTCCTAACTATTTTCAATTGTTTCTTTATTTCATTCATAATATCTTATATAATATCATAAACGGAGGTATTTGAATGCAAATAGAAACGATTTTCACTTACATTTTTATCGCAAGTTCTTTGCATCTTGCCCAACGCTATTTGACCAGCAAGCACAACAAGCAAGATACCTATTTACTTTTTGCGTTTCCACTTGTCATTCAACTTCTATTACAAATTTATGCAAATCTGTTTTATGGGCGCACTGCATTGTCCCAATATCCTCACATTGTAATTTTGGCATACGCTACTGCGGTTCACTTCGTGTTCAAAGACCGTTTTGTCATTAAATTGACCATGTTTCTTTACTTTTTGTTTTCCGCTGTCTCCATTCAAAACATTTTATCCGCCATGCCCTATGCCTCACCCTTTGAGTATTGGCTGGTGAGTGTGGTTTTGTTCTCGGTTTATTTTTCATTGAACTTATGGGCGGCTTATAAAGTACGCCCTTCCTTTTTCGATATGAAGCGTACTTTATCAAACGCCAACTGGATGGTGGCATCAGGTTTTTTGATTGTCAACATCGCACTGGTTGTTCATGTACGCTTCCAAAGCCTTCAATTTCAGATTCCGGCACAGTTATACATCGCCCACTACTTGATGGTCCTTAGTACCACATTCTTGCTGTATGGATATGGAAATGCCGTTTTGAAAACGTCCATCCATGAACAAACCCAACGCCAAATCAATGTCCAAAAAGAATATGCCAATATGAACATGGAACGTTTAGAAGAAGTGCGCCGAGTCAAACACGACTTTCGACACCATTTGCACACCATTGCCAACTTAATTCACAATGATCAAAGCGAAGCGGCGTTGCATTACATTGATGAACTCAATACCGAAATCCAAAGCTTAAGCAGCAAAAAATATTGTTCCAATTTGTTTGTCAACTCCATCTTTGCAACGTACGATGAGATGTGTACACGCGAACAAATCACGTTTACCACTCGCTTGGACATTCAGGAAAATGTCATCAAAAACCTGGATTTGTCGATCATTTTGAGCAACACCTTATCCAATGCGTTTGAGGCAGCCTGCAAGGCGCCAGGGCTTAAGGAGATTGATGTTCACGCCAAAATGAACCAAAACCTTCTTGCACTGCGCATTACCAACACCTACAACGGACAAATTATCGAAGACCAAAACTCCTTGTTGACTACGAAAAATGAGCAAGGCCATGGCATCGGCATGTCTTCCATTCGTACCATTATTGAAAAATACGATGGTGAATTTACCTATCAATATTCTCCCTACTACTTTACCGTTGAAATCCTGATTCATGGCAACGGCCTCGCAATCAAGTAAAAAAGATCACCTAAGTGATCTTTTCTTTTTTTAAATGTACTTCAACAGCGACAACGGGGTTTCAATGATCAAAGCGTCCTCAGGCAAGCACAAATCGGGCAGTGCTCCCCACTTTGCCAGGGCGAAGTGCATGTTGGCCGCGTGCGCTGCTTGATAATCAAGGAGCGTATCACCAATATACAAACACTCCGACGGTTCCACCCCAAGGCGTTCGCAAAGCAATCGTAGACCTTGTGGATGTGGTTTATGGTGTTGCACATCCTCCGCCAGTACTTTTTGAGTAAAGTAGCCCGCAAACGATTGCGGGACGACATCTATTTGGGACTGGGCATGATTTTTTGAAGAAAAAAGTGCCATGGTAATCCCTGCTTGATGCATTGCCTCCAATACCGCTTCAATTTGCGCAAAGGGCTTGGCCGCCGGCAACCGATTTAAACCCGCGACCCAACGTGGATAGGCTTCTTCGATTTGTTCAAACCCAAGGCACTCCATGATTTTAGGGCCAGGCAAGGCTGCCAAATGCATGTATTGCTCCAGTGCAAGGGGAACTTGAAAGGTCTCTTGGTAGAGTTGGTCAAGCGATTGCCAGTTGAGTGCCAAGGTATCAAGCAAGGTCCCATCAATGTCAAAGATCAGCGTTTTCACGCCAATCCCTCTAAGAAAAGTGCAATGCGACTCAAGGCTTCTTTGATTTCTTCAATGCTGTAGGCATAGGAAATACGCACGTACCCCTCACCCGCTTGTCCAAACGCATCCCCAGGAACCAACGCAACCTTTTGTTCTACCAACAAACGTTCACAAAATTCTTGTGAGCTCATTCCAAACGTTTGAATGCTTGGAAAGGCATAAAATGCTCCTTGAGGAACATGAATTTCAAGACCCAATTGACGCAAGCCGTTGACCAAATAATTACGGCGTTGCATAAAGCTTTCTCGCATTTCTTCGACGTCTTGATCGCCATTGCGAAGGGCGAAAATCCCCGCAAATTGTGAAATGGTTGGAGGACACATAATGGCATATTGATGAATTTTCAACATGGCTGCAATCAGTTCAGGATGTGCACAAACATAACCCAATCGCCACCCGGTCATCGCATAGGCTTTGGAAAACCCAGAGATCAGCACTACCTGGTCTTTGAGTTCATCAAAACTTGCAATGGAATCGTGAACACTTCCATACGTCAATTCAGCGTAGATCTCATCGCTGATGATAAAAATCCCACTCTCTTTGAGCAATTCAACCAACGGTGCGTAGTCTTCCTTGCGCATAACCCCACCTGTTGGATTGGAGGGATAATTGAGGATGATGGCTTTGGTTTTGGGCGTAAGTGCATTGGCCAAGGCTTCCTTTGTAAGCCTAAAGCCGGTTTCGGCTTTCAATTCAATGGGAACCACCACTCCACCTGCAAGGGTAATACAAGGTTCATAGGCCACATAGGCTGGGGTCAAAATGATGACCTCATCTTGAGGATTGAGAATCGAGCGCAACGTGATGTCAATGGCTTCTGACCCACCAACGGTTACGATCATCTGCGTTTCAGGATCATAGCGCAACTGAAAGCGACGATTCAAATACAAGGCAATCTCGCGGCGCAGTTCCAACAACCCTGCATTGGGCGTATAAAAGGTTTTTCCCTTTTCAATGGCATAAATGGCTTCGTCGCGTACATGCCAAGGGGTATCAAAGTCCGGCTCTCCCACCCCTAATGAAATGACGTCTTCCATGGAAGAAGCCGCTTCAAAAAACTTGCGGATGCCACTGGGTTGGATTTGTTTGACGACGTTACTTAGTTTATCCTGCATCATAGTTTAAACAACAATCGCTCTTGGCGATCCTCCTGACTTGCGAAAATATTGCCGTTGGCTTTGTAGCGTTTGAGCACGAAATGGGTGGTCGTTCCCTTTACGCCATCCATCGGTGCCAACTTACTCCCTACAAAGTTGGCGATGCGTTGCATCGTCGATTCTTTGACGATGACCACAAATTCATTGCCCCCACTCATCAAATAGAGAGAATCCACTTCTTTGAATTGCACGATTTTATTGGCAATGCCATCATATCCCACATTGCGCTCTGGCGTGGCTGATACAAAAATAAACGCCATCACGCTGTCATGATTTGTTTTTTCCCAGTTGATCAGGGTATGATAACCCACGATGATTTTTTCTTTTTCCAATTGCTTCAGTTCGTCTTGGATGATTTGTTCTTCGGATTGCAATAAAATTGCCAAATCCACCGCATTGAGACGAGCATCTTTTTCAATGAGTTTTAATAGTTGTAAATTTTCCATTTTTACCCCTCCTTTTCAAAAATTTTATCACACCCAACAAAAAAAAGGTAGAAAACTTTTCTACCTTTGTGTGTTTGCTTCCCATGAAAATCGACAGCCACAATAGGTTTGTCGATACATATTGCACGCTTTTGCAATTTCAATTCCTTTTAAATTGCCATTTTGTTTTTTGAAATCGGAATAGAAATATTGCGTGTTCGGATACTGTGGTTGCAGTTTGGCACCCAATTCATTGAGTATTTGTGAATTTTTCTGACGGGAAATGGTCATTACCGTACAAAAATAATCGAAGTGATGAGCATTGGCATATGCAAACGCTTCATCCATGCGCAATTCATAGCACCGCACGCAACGCACGCCACCTTCCCGCGCTTCCCGCAAATCAAATAATTTCGCCTCAAACGCTTCGTAATCGTAAGGGGTAAGCACCATCTCTAGTGCAAGGCCAAGCGTTTCATTAAGCATCGCCACGTATTGTTGCAACTCCTGCAAACGAATTTGGTATTCCGTGCTTGGATAGAGGTTGTTGTTATTGAAATAGAGGGTTATGTGAAAATATTGCGATAAATACTGTAGCGGATAGGCGTTGCACGGCGCACAGCAAGA
>JBOGAI010000204.1:0-1693 GCA_051655665.1 Erysipelotrichaceae bacterium
GGAACTTGGGATTGGGTTGGAATTTACAAAAAATACCGTAAGCATCGGAGTTGAGGACGATGTTGTCGAAGTAAGAAATCACGAAAGCTAACAAGAGTATCGAGATATGTTGGCCAAACACTTTCCCAATGATGTCGCTGCAGTGGACCGTATCATGAAGGATGTTCGCCAAAATATGAAATATATGGATTTGTTGTACGGTGTGGACAATCCGATTTTGTTTGACTTGAAAGAAAACAAAGAGTACGTATTGCACACCATGTTGCCATGGGTAATGCGCTATCTTCCCAAGGCGCACAAAGTGGGCAAGCCGACCATGCCCATTGACGAATATCTAAAGACCTTAACAAACAATCAAGTGCTGGTTGACATGATTGCCCAACACTTTTTCAAAAAGTCGCCTGCCTTTTTTTCATTGAGCTATTTCAGTTTGTATTTGGATTATCGTTATCCCAAAGCCGGAACCGGTTCGCTAACCCAAGCGCTATCAAACTATATAACCACGCATCAAGGGAGCGTACAAACCGATACCATGATTCAAGGTGTGGATCCCCAAAGCAAACAAATTACGGATGCGCAAGGCAATGTGTACGAATATGACACCTTGATTTGGGCGGCAGACCAAAAGCAGCTGTATACAAATCTAAACCTCGAAAAACTTGCAAACGGCAAGCAACGCGACGCAATCCAACAGCGTCAAAAAGCCATTGCAGACCTAAGTGGAGGGGATTCCATTTTTACGTTGTATCTCACCGTGGATGCAGACCCCTCTTTTTTCGCAAGTCGCTGTACGGAACATTTCTTCTATACCCCCAAAATTGTGGGCTTAAACAGCATTGCGGTGGAGGAAGAGGAGTTGCTTTCCTTTGAAAAGGAACAACTGATGGAGTGGGTCAAACAATTTTTTGAATGCAATACATTTGAAATTTCCATACCGGCACTACGCAATGCTGCGTTGGCACCCGATGGACAAACGGGGCTCATCATCAGTACCTTGTTTGATTACGACTTGATGCGCTATATTGTCGATATGGGCTGGTATGAAGAGTTTTGTGCATTAAGCAAACAAACCATCATTGAGGTATTGGAAGCGAGTCGGTTTCATGGTTTCAAAGAAAAAATAATGGATCAATTCACCGCTACGCCGCTTACCTTTGAAAAATATACGGCCAACAGCGGCGGTGCCATTACCGGATGGGCATTTACCAATTCCACCATGCCGGCTCAAAATAAAATGATCCACATCCTGAAAACCATTAAAACACCGATTCCTGGTGTGGTTCAAGCGGGACAATGGACGTTTAGTCCTTCTGGGCTGCCTATTTCCGTTTTGACGGGGAAATTGGCGGCGGATTATGCGATCAAACACCGCAAGCCAAGCAAATAAGAATTCAAAATCTCAAGTTGCTATTTGAAGTGGGGGAGGTATGAGCATGGAATGGGAAACGCTTTTGTATTATATGGGACTTGGACTTGTTGTCTTGTATTTGCTAATGGGCTTTGACGATTTTGTTTGGGATGTATTCACCATTATAAGGCGCTTGCGTGTGAAGAAAACCAAGCTTGATTTGAACAAGGTAGCCAATACGCCACCAAAGATGATTGCGGTGATGATTGCGGCATGGCATGAGGATAATGTGCTTGAAGAAGTCGTTGACAATTTCTTGCATACAAGTGTCTACCCCAAAAGCAT
>JBOGAI010000205.1:0-4480 GCA_051655665.1 Erysipelotrichaceae bacterium
GGAATATGCTCGAAAATATAGGTAAGGTCTTCTTGGGTCAGTCCGTGTGGGGTTGGGTTCATAATGTCTCCTTACATGAAAAAACGATGGAGGTCCATCGTTTGCGCTTGTGTAATGCAAATCGGTAAAGGACAACCGAATCATTACCTCTATCGTAGGCTACGGATTGATTTTTTGCAAGGTTAATGCACCCATGGGACAAAAGGAAACGCAACGTCCACATTGGATGCATCGATCCATGTCTACAACCGGTGCCGCAAAACCTTCCTGGGAAAGGGCATCAACCGGACAAAGATTGACCGATGGACAAGCGTGGTTTTGCGGACAGCGAGTGTGATTGACGTGTAATAGGGTTTGTTGCATACGAGCACCTCCATTTCGATACTAGCATACCATCAGTGAAGCAGGGAAGTATGTGAGGAGGTCACAAAAGAAAAACCGCCGAAGCGGTTTACATGGTGGTTTGAATTTCGGCAGTGATGCGTTTGCGCATCAGATTGATCAAGTATGAGGTTGCATCCTCCTTACGACAAAATGTCGTATAGGCGTCACTGTTCCCAATCAGTGCTTCCACTTCACTTTTGCTGGTACAAATCTTTTCAAGTTGGTCTAAAACGTAATAACACTCTTCGTTCAAAAGTTGTTTCTTTTTCCCTTTAACAGCCATTTGTAAGCCCTCCCAAAATTTTATGATTGCATTATACCTTCTATTTGCGAAAAAGGAAACAACTTTTTCGAAAAAAACGTAATAATGTGTGTTAATAATGCGTTACATAACATAATTCGACCTTTTTCATACAAAAAAACCCCGTTCGCGGGGTTATCCTAAAAGTTTGAGAGCTGGTATTTTTTCAGAAAGCCAGATGAGGATGGCACTTGTTGCAAGAGATAGCAAAACGGTTGCGCCAAATAATGTCACATTGGATAGGGGGATCGATAGGAAAGAACTTGTGGCGAGCAAGACTTGAATGACCCAAATGTGCAAGCCGTAAATCAGGATCGAACTGCGGCGTAGAAAGAGCGCTCCTTTGAACGGGGTCACGTTTTGTCGCAACAACCATGCCAGCAAGAAGTAGATCGTCGGCAACAAAAAGAAATACATGGAAGCCAAGTCGTGCATGAGCTCCATTTGAACCAAAAAGGCAATCTCTAGTGTGAGTAGCACCAAGGAAATCCCAAGCCCTTGCAACGTCTTTTTGGCGTTTGGCAAGGGGTGGGTAGCCAAAAAGGCACCCATCGCGACAAAGGCCATTCCGAAAAACAGGCCGTTGCGCGTCGTTACAAAAACAGCCGTGTATATCGAGAAAAGCGAATCAAGCAGTGGAATGCTAGTAAACCAGCTGCTGTACAGGTTGCCGAGCATGCCAAATACATACAAGCCCAAAGTGAGCATGGCAATTCCCTTCCAGTTGCTTTTTTGTTTCAACCAAAAGATGCTTGCCACCGCGAAAAACAAGGCGGGAAAGTACCATAAATGATACCAGGTACCGGTAAACAAAAAGTCGCGAACCAAGCGTAGGATTGAAGAAAGGTCGAATCCTCCATTTAACCAGCTTAGGATGACCAGTGGCAAATACAGCAAGCTGTACGCGAGATACATTTGCAGCAGTTTTTTCAAATAGGACCAAACGATGCTGCGATTCTTGTTTCCTTGAAAGGAGTCGTTTGGATCGAGTTTGCGAAACAATAAATATCCCGATGTTGCAAAGAAGAACGGTACGGCCAAACGGGCAAAGCCTTGGACCAAGATGAAATTTGCGGCGGGAGCGACCTCAAGCAAGGGTCCAGTATGGATGGCCACTACCAGAAGGGCCATGATAAATTTGGTAATGTCAAAACTAACGATGTTTTTGTTCATAGTCGTCACCTCTTTGTTAGTGTACTACATTTTGAGCCCGTTTAGAACGTAAGAATTGAATTTTTGGGGAGGTCGGCTACACTAGGAGTAAGCCATGGCTGGATGAGGTGGCAACGATGGAAGGTGAGCAAATGAAAAAAGTCGTCAAGATAACCCTCGATGATAACCAAGGGTCCGTCGAGTATTCTCAATCGCAAATGAATGGATTGGATTTGATTAGTTTTGGTGCGCTTTTGATCAAAGATGTTGCTCAACACATCCACATCTCGGAAGACGAAATCGTAAAGGTTATGCTGCAACTCATCAAAAACAATGAAAAAAATCAAGAGGAACCCCAAAACAAAGCTTCCTCCTTCAATTAAATCCCGAAAGGGATTTTTTTAGTGGTGGAAATTTGATAGAATAAGGGCATTGGAGGGGTTACAATGAAATCTAACAAACAACTACTCACTGCCTTTATTTTGGTAGCGGTGTATCTCGGACTTGGTGGTGTATATCTGTTGTGGGGACTTAGCAACGGATGGGTCACCCTATCTCTTTTGCAACAAATCGTATTGTCCTTGCATTTTGTACTGTTGCTCATTGCCTTTGTTTTTCATGTATTGGCCTACAGCAAACATCATGCATGGGCGCTCATTACTGCAGGGGTTTTGTATAGTGTCGCGACCTTGTGTTTTCTATATAGTGTCCTTGTCATGGGCTATGTCATTGTGGTTGTGTTTTTAGGGGTCAAACGCATTCGCGAACAATGGATCTACAAAATCACATGAAAAAACATCTACTCTTATTGAGCACCTTACTGCTTGCTGGCTGTGCATCGACTCCAAACCGTGCAGCAAGCAGCTTCCTTGCGCAGTGTACCCCTCAACCCAGCGACACCGGCTACACAATCGAAGCAAGTGATGGGTCGATTCGACTTCAATTTCACGATTGGATCCGCATTTGGATCGATTCTACTCCCTTTGTGGAGGCGGGGGTAAACCTCACGACTTTGGATGCGCAACAGTTGCAAGAAGGCGACTTTTTCTTTGAATTCAAACCCCAAGCCTATACCGCAATGGCCAACGCACAGCGAATGGCCAAAACCTTTATGCAACACAATCAAGCGTGGATTGCCTATGATGGAACAACCCAAGAATACCGACTAAACTGGCAAGATGTCGCACTGATTTGGTCTGCGGATCAAAGCGTTTCACGCTGTGATGTGGCATTGTCTTCGTCTTGGGTGGAGGCCTTGGGGGCGAGCAATCCACTCGTTGGATGGGAGAAAGAGGCGGACGAGTATCGCCAAGCAATTCAACGTTTGCAGCCATAGCGGCTAGAAATGAGGCATTGATGAAAGCAGATTTGCATATCCATAGTGAACATAGTTTTGATGCCACCGAATCAGTGGAGTCCATCGTTGCATCGGCAAAACAAGCCGGGTTGGATGTGATTGCCTTGTGTGATCACAACGCCACGCAAGGGGCATTGACCGCGCTGAAACAGCAAGAGGTGCAAGTCATTTCCGGCATCGAAATCGATTGTACCCATGAAGCGGGCATCCTTCATGTGCTTGGGTATGGCTGTGACTTGACCCATCCCGATTTCGAAGCCTTGCAACGCCATTACAAGCAAGCTTTGCAAGCGGTCAAGACGACCCGTTTGCAACTGCTTGAACAACTTTATGACCAAAACATGGACGAGGCGACCATCATTGCCTATACCGGTGTCAAGGATTTGACCAATGTAGAAATGATTCGCTATTTGCTAGCAGTGGGCACCCATCCCGCTTTGCATCCGTATCAAAAGGGAGTACGCAAGGACAATCCGATTGCCAATTTCTTTTGGGATCAAATGGATGTGGGGAAACCAGCTTATGTGAAAATGGGTTTGCCAACGTTTGAAGCCACATGTCAGCTCATTCGCAAACATGGTGGAATTGTCGTATTGGCGCATCCGAAAATGAATGTGAAAACCACAGCACAGCTAAAGGCTTTGGTTCCCTTTATCGATGGAGTGGAAGTCTTTTGCAGTTACCACAACGCACAAGAGGCCGCCTATTACGCCCAATTCGCAAAGCAACATCAGCTCTTGGTGACCATGGGCTCAGATTATCATGGAATCAACAAACCCAACATTGCCCTTGGACAAACGGGATTTGAGGAGGACGCAAGCGCCATGATTGCCGATTTGCGAAAGGCGATTGAACAAGCGCAAGCCCACAAACAAAGGGAAGGATAAATCCGCGCAAGTGGATTTTTTTTGTTCCACTATCCAGATTTCATCGTGCATTGCACTTTTGGGTCAAATCCGATAAGATGGTACGTATAGAACGAACGAAAAGGGGACACACAATGACATTTCAAAAAGATTTTTTGTGGGCTAGTGCTTCGGCGGCCTATCAAATTGAAGGGGCAGCCTTAACCAATGGAAAAGGGCCTAGCATTTGGGACGAATATTCGCATGTCCCAGGAAATACATTCAAAGACACCAATGGGGATGTTGCCATTGATTTTTACCACCGCTTCGAAGAAGACATTGCGTTGATGAAAGAACAAGGACTCAAAGCCTATCGCTTCTCGATTGCATGGAGCCGCATCTTGCCAACTGGCAAAGGGGAACGCAACCCTGAGGGAATCG
>JBOGAI010000206.1:0-7819 GCA_051655665.1 Erysipelotrichaceae bacterium
TTTTTGGCAGATGCTCACTTGTGGCAAGGGGTCGAAGATCCATACTTGTATCACTTGAAAGCGACTCTGGTTCGTCGCAATGAAACAGTAGATGAAATCACGACGCGCTTTGGGATTCGCGAATTCCACGTTGATGCGGAAAAAGGGTTCTTCTTGAATGGAAAGCCTATGATGTTGCGTGGGGTTTCTCGTCACCAAGATAAAATGTACATCGGGAATGCTTTGACAAGAGAAGATCATTATCACGATGCAGCCTTGATTCACGAGGTAGGAGCAAATACCGTTCGTTTGGCCCACTACCAACACAGCCAAGATTTCTATGATGCATGTGACGAATATGGATTCATCATCTGGGCGGAAATTCCATACATTTCTTCTCAACTTCCAACCAAAGAAGCGCACGTTAACTGCCGCGAACAAATGAAAGACTTGATTTACCAAAACTACAACCACGCTTCCATCTGCTTTTGGGGGATTTCCAATGAAATTACCATTTCCGGAGAAAAACCTGGTTTGGTAGACAATCACCGTGATTTGAATGAATTGGTAAAAAGCATTGACCCAACACGTTTGACTACCATTGCTCATGTCAGCATGTTGAAAGAGGAAAGCGAACTACATAACATCACAGACGTAGAAAGCTATAACCACTACTTTGGCTGGTATGGTGGAGACTATACCCAAAACGAAGTGTGGTTGGATGCCTACCATGCGAAATATCCAAACCGTTGCCTTGGTATTTCGGAGTACGGAGCAGAAGGGATCATTACCTACCAACCAGATACGGCGAAAATCCGTGACTACTCTGAAGCATACCAAGCAGAATACCATGAACACATGGCGAAAATCATCATGGAACGCGACTACTTGTGGTCCACTCACGTTTGGAACATGTTCGACTTCGGATGTGCCGCTCGTGATGAAGGTGGTGTAGCCGGACGTAACAACAAAGGGTTGGTAACCCTTGATCGCAACATCAAGAAAGAATCCTTCTATGTGTACAAAGCATACTGGAGCACGCAACCCTTCGTTTACGTATGCGGACGCCGCTATGCACAACGTGCTGGGGAAACGACAACCATCAAAGTGTATTCCAACCAACCAGAAGTAAGCTTGTATGTAAACGGAAGCTTATTTGAAACCAAAACCGCAGACAAAGTATTCGTCTTTGAAAACGTACCACTTGCGGACGGCTTCATGGCCATCCAAGCCAAAGCAGGTCACGTAAGCGATGCATTGACACTTGAAAAAGTGGCAGAAAAGCCAGCCATCTATACCTTGGTGGAAGATGAAGATGAAATCGATACTGCTGGGGTAGCGAACTGGTTCAACCAATCCGCTGCTGAAGCCGCAAATGCTTCTTTGCAATTCCCAGAAGGCTACTTCTCAATCAAGAGCACAATCAACGAGTTGTTGGACAACAAAGAAGCGTCAGACTTCATCGTTGCAACATTCGCTGCAGCATCTGGAATGAAACTAAAAGCCTCTATGCTTCGCATGATGGGTGAAAAAACATTGGAAGAGTTAATGGAAATGGCTTCTAGCATGGGGAAAGATCTTCCTGAAAACATGCTTTTGATGGTCAACATGAAATTAAACGCCATTAATAAATAAGGCAAAACAAAAAGATCCATCTCGTTGATGGATCTTTTTTCGGCTCCTTATCGTTCTTTTTGCATCTCTAGCACCATCACATGGCACTTGGATTGTGCAATCACTTCGAAATCCTCTTCTTGGATTTCAAAAGCTTCTTTTGGCTCAAATCGGACATGGTTGATGAGCGCACTGCCTTCAAGGACGATGCCATATGCTTGGCGTCCGTTGGCTACCTGAAAAGACAAGCGTTCCCGTTCATCGAGTACACTGACATAGAGAGCAAGATCTTGATGGATGCGCACCGGTGCCTCGCCCTGCCATGAACTTACCAATTGCAACCACTGATGTTCTCGTTTCTCCCAAGGAATGGATTGCCCCCCGTATTGTGGCGAAACGCCTTTTTTGTCAGGCACAATCCAAATTTGCAAAAACCGCAAAGGGGTATCGCCGAGATTGTACTCGCTGTGCGCCACTCCACTCCCCGCACTCATATATTGCAAGTCCCCCCGCCGCAAGGTTTCACTATGGCCCATGCTGTCAACATGCGTCAAAGCCCCCTCTAGTACGTAAGACAAGATTTCCATATCGGCATGAGGGTGCATGGGAAAGCCCTGTTTGGGGTCCACGATGTCATCGTTGACCACTCGCAAAACCCCGTATTGAATTCGCGCAGGATTGTAGTAGTCCGAAAATGAAAAATGATGCAAACTTTGCAACCAGCTGAGCCGGCTAGAACCCATGGTTTGAACACTATATTTTTTCATGTAGCACTTCTCCTTATCAGTACCATCATTTTACCCATTCCGATGCACTTGACTACTGATTTGACCACACCAATCACCTTTCACATTCTACCAATATCTCATATTTTCACAAATTCTGTTGTTCGCAATTTTAAAATCAAGCCCCTTAACTGCTTGTATGTGAAAGATTTCGCAAAAAAGTGTTGATTCACCAGGGAAATAATGCTAGAATGCATGTGCAGTTATTTTTTTCACAAGTTTAAGAAGACCGCTTTTTCACGAAATAATACTGTCTGATCTTTGAAGTAAAAAGATCCATTACACACATAGGAGACACAATATGAACAAAAAAATGTTTGCCGCCGCCGCTGCCCTAACGTTAGCATTCGGGGTTAGTGCGTGCGGAAAAGCCCCTGAAGTAAAAAGTTTTGCTGCAGAGTATGAAATGAAGGGAACGACCTCTGCTGGGAAACCAAAAAATGATACGTTTCTTTTCGAAGGAACCACAACGGATGGAATCATTACGGATTTGACTTTTGACATCATTCGTAACAAAGGAACCGAAAGTGAATATTCCAAAAAGGATTTGATGGGCTACTCCATGAACGTGAGTGACGTCGAAATCGTCAAAACCGAAACGGGCTATGCAATGCCGAAGTTCTCATCCGCAGGATCTGACCTTGCCTTTGATGGTGGACAATATATGGTTAGTGCTTCTATCGAGGAATTGACACCGACCACAACCTTCAAAGACTTAACCGTAACAAGCCTTGGCTCAACCCAAGCCCTTCCCATGGAACAAGCATTGGCAGCCTACCAATATGTAGCGGATGAAGTGGGGATCGAACAATTTGGTGAAGATACGTTGGTAATCGACTTAATTGCCAAACACGAACTGGTACAAGACGGTGCATTTGTAGAAGGCAAAAACCGCATCAGTTTCGCAGGATTCAACGGTGGACGTAGCTATGGGGAACAAATTGACGCCATCGTGACCCACATCCTAAAAGAAAAGATGACACTTGAAGAAGTATATGAAATGTTTAAAACCGAAAACCAAATGAGCACACCAATCGAAGAGCGTGACACGGTTAGTGGTGCTACGATTTCCTTTGTTGGAGATTTCCAACGTATGGTCTACGTTGCCATGCACGGTGAATTGTTTGAAGGCGTCGTCACACACACGACAGAAAACGACACGACAAAAGTGGAAGTCGTGACACAAGGGTATGCAGGTGAAATCGAAACACACGTTTCCTTTGATAAAGAAGGTACCATCACCGACATCACGGTTCGTGATGCCAACGAAACCGATGGAATCGGTGCTGTTCTTACGGCGCAAGACTCTGAATACTTAAACGCGTTAATCGCGGGACAAGCAGATTTGAGCAATGTGGAAGCCGTTTCTGGAGCGACTGCTACATCCAAAGCACTCAGCAAAGCGGTAAACTTTGCCATCGACTATTTTAAAGGTCTCTAATCCTCATTTCTAGAGACTGATTCTCCTTGCATTGTTCATTCAATATTTCCTCAACCAAATCGTATAAACCAAAAAACGAGGAGAGATCATTCCTTCCTTCTAGAAATGTTTGTATTAGGATACGCGTATGCGTATCCTTTTTCGTCTTCATTACGACTTCTAGAAAGGCTTCCAAAAAAAATGAAAGCATTTTGTGAAAATATAGAATATATCCCTTTACAACATGTGAATCTATGCCTATAATGAAGACATGAGCAAAATTCATACCAACAAATTTTAAATGACAGTGAAGGTTTCTTTTTTTTAAACCACAATGTAAGCGGTTGCGTATGAATAGGAGGAGGGAAATGAAAAACATTTTATTGATCTGCTCAGCAGGGATGTCTACATCCTTACTTGTGACCCGCATGGAAAAAGCAGCACAAGCCCAAGGAATCGAAGCCAAAATCTGGGCGATGGGCGCTACAGAGGCGAAAAGTCATCTCGAAGAAGCAGACATTATCTTACTTGGACCTCAAGTACGATTTATGAAAGCAGAAATCAGTAAGAAAACCACCAAACCCGTAGAAGTCATCGACATGAGTGCCTATGGGACCATGAATGGTGAGAAAGTACTGGCTTCGGCACTTCAAGCATTGAATCCGTAGTAAAAGTGTAGTCGATTGCATTGTAGTAACCATCCGCATACAACTCGTTTAAGAGAAAGGAAAAAATTATGAACGGACTAATGAGCTTTTTAGAAGAAAAATTCATTCCCATTGCTGGCCGCATCGGTGCTCAAAAACACCTCGTTGCCATTCGTGACTCGTTTGCCGCACTTATGCCTTTGATTATGGCAGGTGCCATTGCAGTATTATTAAACAACGTATTTTTTGTTCCATGGTCATTGTTGGCCAACTTTATTGGGGCGGAACACCCTTTCATTGTATGGGCAAATGCCAACATCGCACCTTTGTTCTCCACGATGGAAAGTGGTACCCTCTCCATTCTTGCTTTGGGACTAGTCTTTGCACTTGGATACAACCGAGCTAAATTCGAAGACAAAGATGCGCTTTCAACCGCCTTGGTTGTAACAGGATCATTCATCTTGTTGGGTGCCTTGTCCCGCAACAATCCAAACGTGGCAAGCTGGATTACCAACTATTTGGGTGCAATGGGTATCTTCATTGCGCTTCTCGTCGGTCTGATTGGATCTGAATTGTATTTTTGGATTGTACGTCGCAATATTATCATTCGTATGCCGGACACCGTCCCTCCTGCCGTAGGACGCGCTTTTGCAGCGGTAATTCCGGGATTTGTTGTTATTTTCTTGATCAGTGTTGTCGGCTACGTGGTCACTCTCACCTCGGGAGTAAATTTATTCACCTGGTTTGAATCCAACATCGCCAATGCGTTGATGTCTTTGGGTCAAAACATCATTGCCATCTTGATTATTTCAACCCTTGTACCATTCCTTTGGTTCTTTGGATTGCACGGTGCCAACTTGTTGGAAGCCGTTATGTCTCCCATCTATGGGACCATGGGTCTTCAAAACATCGAATTGTTTTCGAAGGGGATTAGCACCGTAGGAAATGGTCCAAATGAATTGGCCGTTTGGGTTCGCGGTAGCTGGGACGCTTACGTATTCCTTGGAGGATCGGGTGCAACCATCTGCTTGGTTATCGCCATCCTTGTCTTCTCCAAACGACGTGATTACAAAGAAGTGGGCAAACTAGGGGTTGCTCCCGGAATCTTCATGATCAATGAACCCGTATTGTTTGGTCTTCCGGTGGTTTTAAATCCCATTTTCTTGATTCCTTTTGTCATCATTTCACCAATCCTTACGGCAATCGCGTACTTTGCGACAGCTACAGGATTCGCAGGACCAATTGTAAACTCTGTTCCATGGACTACACCTCCCATTCTAAACGCCTTCCTTGCGACCAACGGAAGCTTTGGAGCGGTAATCGTATCCATTGTAAACTTGGTTGTCGCCTTTGCCATTTATGCTCCTTTTGTGATTCTTGCAAACAAAGAAGCAAAAGACTAACCACAACGTATTTGAGTGAACCGATTCAAGGGTGCTGTGCAATGCAAAACTTTCGCTTCCAGCATCCATAATGGAGGAAACCGTATGCTCATGATTACTTCTCCCCAAATGCGCAAACAACTCATTGCCTTGTTTGACGCCCAAACCATTGATGGGGTGACTTTTCATTTGAATAGAGAAGAAGGAATGAACTTGTTGTTTGAAGTCGAAACAACAAAAAGGGAAGAGGATGTCGAAAAGATCGCGAAAGCAACCATCAAAAAAACCGATTATGGTTCGACCATCTTCTTTCGCGTAGCAACAATCAAATAGACTTTCCCAATGTATTCCGCATTGCTCCCCAAGTATATAAGTAAAGCTCCGCTTATGCGGAGCTTTACTTTAAATGGGGTTGGACAATTTAAGGAAGGTTGTTTCCTTAAAGTTGTGAATGTCGATGGAGTAATCAAAAACCTTTCCATTTTTCAACATGGACGTATTGATGGAAATCAAAGCAGGATCTCCTTCTTCAAGACCTAAAAGCGTTGCATCCTTGGCGCTAAGCTTATCGGCACGAATCATGCGGTCCACAAAACCAATTTCTTTGTTTAAGGCAGCGCTGACATACTGATAAATGCTTGCACGTGCGATGTCTTGGTTCAAGCCTGGAACAAGCAAGCCATTGTACCACGAATACTCGACCACATAAGGAATTCCGTTTACGATGCGTAGGCGGACTATGATGTAAATCGGCGTCCCGATTGCACAGTGCAATTTTTCGGCGATGGCCTCATCGGCTTGCGTTTCGCTAAATTCAAGCACGATCGATTCTAGTTGGTCGTGCGCAATGTCTTGGGTCAATCCGCGAAAGTTGTCTAGGGTAATGCATCCTTCAAAATTGGAACGGCGGATAAACAGACCACTTCCTTGAATGGGCATGACATACCCTTTACGAGTTAAGGTATCAATCGCTTTGCGCAGCGTATTGCGCGACACTTGGTATTGTTCAATCAACTCCTCTTCGGTTGGCAGTTTGCCACCCTCTTTGTAGAGCCCGTTTATGATATCACTCTCGATGAGATTGCTAACGATTTTGTGTTTTAACGTCATTCATATTCCTCCAAACTATAGTTTTATTGTACTCTACTCAGCACCCATTAGAAAGGTATTTTTCATGAAATTTAAAGGGAAATCTTGCATTCCCTCTTAGGAGAAAACGCGATGCGCAAATTAAAAGTGGTGGTTGTCGGAGGCGGGTCTTCCTATACCCCAGAACTGATTGAAGGCTTTTTGAAACGCTATGACGCCTTCCCCCTTGACGAAGTGGTCCTAGTCGATGTAAAGGCTGGACTTCAAAAAGTTAAGATTATTTCGCAGCTTGCCAAGCGGATGATTGCGAAACAACACCGTGTGATTCAAGTGTCCTACACCCTAGATCTTAGAACAGCGCTGCGTGGTGCCTCCTTTGTCATCACGCAAATACGAGTCGGACAACTTGAAGCACGCATCCTAGATGAAAAGTTGTGCAATGATCATCAGCTCATCGGCCAAGAGACGACAGGGGCTGGAGGCATGTTTAACGCGTTGCGCACCATTCCGGTGTTGCTAAACATTGTCGAAGAAGTAAAGCAAATTTGTCCTGACGCTTGGATGATCAACTTTGCCAATCCTAGTGGCATGATTACAGAAGCCGTCTTGAAATACAGCAATTTTGATCGTTTCATTGGGCTTTGCAACGTGCCCATCAACTTGCATCATGCCATAGCCAAACTGATGAACCTTAGTACCCAAGACATCCGTTTGGAAATTGCCGGGCTGAACCATTTCATCTATGTGACCGATGTCTTTCACCAAGGAAACTCCATCATGCCAGCAGTATTGAAGCGCTATTTGGATGAGAACACCCCCATTACCATGCGCAACATTGATGGCATTGGCTGGTCTCGTGCCTTGATTCAAGGTTTACAAGCCCTTCCTTGTCCTTACCACCAC